>JAHJSF010000086.1 GCA_018830405.1 Nitrospinota bacterium
AGCAGCTCAGACATTAAGGATGTCCATATGGCCGGTATTATTGCCAGTCTTTACGACAATGAAACCACAAGTGCTGTATTTAACTATGCTCACGCCTGGGATATAACGGATGGTTTTGCCGGTCTGACAGTCATGCCATTTATTACCACTAAAACCGGCGATACATACTCCTTTGAACCTAACACGGGTGGATATGTGAGTAGAGTGGAACCTTCCACCAATATAGGTGATTGGGATGCCGCCTCTCTCCTCTTCAGGACAAATTTACAAGAATCGCACGATAAGGATATCGATCTCTTCTTTGCTACTTCTTGGACTCATACCAATCCTTCCCGGATATCAAAAAACCCTTTTTACGAGATTATGAATCAGGGACTTCTTAGTTCAAATGGAGACCTTCAGGCACGCGATGGATATAGCGTCTATGCAGGAGTTGTCTTCCCCATATTTGATGATGGAAGGCTTGGGTTTGAGTATAACTGGGGTTCGCAATACTGGTTTAACTTTACCGGAGCAGAGGATTCTTTGGTGGGGAGCAAACTTGCCGCCAGAGGGTCTGTGTATGAGGCATATTATATAAACCCTATATTTGGGAGAAACTTTTTTATAACGGTGGGTACCAGATATTATGACTATGAGTATACAGGGAGCGGTAACCCATTAGGGGAACCGGTTAAGATAGATGAGGCAACAGCCCTTGATACCTTAAATCCTGTTATAGATAAGGTTTGGGTTGGATATACATCGGCGACGATGAGATTTTAGTGGTGTGCAGTTAGATTAATTTTTATTTGGAGATATTGAATGAAAAAGGTTATGGTTTTGTTTGTTGCTCTTCTTGCTGTTTCTTTGTCGGCTGGCTTTGCTAATGCTGAGGGGAATTCGACCAAGGGGAAGTATCTTTATAGGAATATCTATAAAGATTGTTCTGCCAGGGGAGAGATTCCTTCATCTACTCCGATAGTCAGCCCGAGTGACAAAACACAATCGCAGTGGGAGAGGACTTTTGAAAAGAAAAAGTTTGATGTCTTTGGCTGCACAACCGAGTTTAATAACTTGACTGAGGCAAACTTAGAAAATATATATACGTATCTGCATGGGCACGCGGCTGATTCGCCAACTCCGGCCAAATGTAAATAGAGTTATTTAAGGAGAGATGATGAAAAAAATGAGAGTAAATTTTAAGTTTTGCCTCTGGTTGGTTCTGGCAGCTGTTTTTGTCTTGGGATTATCCAACGAATCATCCGCCAATGAAGCACCTGTTGCTCCAGGTATTGCCTTAGCTAAGCAGGCCAAGCCTGAGGAGAAGGGGAGCACTGTAGACCACTCCAAGCTTAAGCAACTTGATAAAAATTTTAAGTCCGGGGATGAAATTACCAAGGCTTGTCTCGAGTGCCATACCGAGGCGGATCACCAGTTTAAAAAAACCTACCATTGGACTTGGAAAGACCCTAAGTCTGAGGGGGGTAAGGGGGCCGACAGTGTAAACAACTTCTGTATCTCGGCCAACAATATGGAGGATCCCCTCTGTATCAAGTGTCACCCCGGATGGAACGGTAAAAAGGGAGAGGTAAACTGTCTTTCTTGTCACGGACAGGAGAAGTTTGATTTTGCTGAGGCATTTAAAGATATACAGGATGTCTCTGCGGTAGGAGATAAGGAATCGATAGAAATTGTCAAAGGGATACAGGATGACGTTAAAAAGGCGGCCCAAGATGTAGGGGCTGTCCGCCGTAGGAACTGTGGTGACTGTCACTTCAAAGGTGGCGGTGGAGACGGGGTTAAACATGGAGACCTTGATACCTCTCTCCTCAAACCGAGCAGAGAACTTGATGTACATATGGGCATAGATGGAGAGAACTTCGATTGTACCCGTTGTCATACAACCACTTCCCATAATATTGCCGGAAGGTTCTATGGTACTCCGGCTGAGGGACGTCATAAAAGCCTTATGGATGATGACCAGATATCTAGAATATCTTGTGAATCTTGCCATAGCGCCACCCCTCATAAACCGGGGGTAAAGGCCAATGACCATACCGATAAGGTTGCCTGTCAGTCTTGTCACATCCCAACCTTTGCCAGAGAACTGCCGACCAAGATGTATTGGGATTGGTCTGCCTCAGGCAAGCTGAAAGATGGTAAATATTATAGTGAAGATGGCCCCTATGGTAAGCATACCTACGATACCAAAAAGGGAGACTTTGTCTGGGGGAAAGATGTTGTTCCTGAATATTATTGGTACAACGGTACAATGACCGATACTACGGTCAACGATATTATAGACCCTTCCAAGCCTGTCAAGCTTAGGTGGCCTATCGGAACACCTAATGCGAAGGATTCCAGAATATTCCCCTTTAAGGTGCATGTTGGTAAGCAGCCTTATGATCTTAAGGGGAAGAACTTCTTAGCTCCTCTCGTTTCAGGCCCGAAGGACTATTGGAAAACCCTCGATTGGGAAGATGCCTTTACCAGAGGCATGGCTACGTTGGGTAAGACTTGGAGCGGAGAGTATGGCTTTGTTGATACAAAGTATGCCTTCCCGACTACCCATATGGTTGTCCCTGGGGAAAACGCCCTCTCCTGTACCGAGTGCCATACTCCGGCTAATGGAAGATTAGCTAATATAGAGGGGGTATATATACCGGGCCGAGACCGCTTAGGCTATTTAGGGTATCTTGGTTGGTTTATTATATTGGCTTCACTTGCAGGTGTGTTGATTCACGCTGCTATCCGAATCGCTTCTTCTAAGAGGAGGGACTAATGAGCGAGCATAAGATGATAAACGTATATTTTTTCTCAAGGTTTGAGCGTTTGGCGCATTGGCTTCAGATGCTTCTAATATTTACCTTGATTCTGACCGGGTTTGAGGTCCATGGCACCTATGCCCTTTTTGGTTACAATGCCGCCGTTAAGATACATAACAGCGCCGCCATTGCTTGGATAGTAATGTTTTGGCTCTTTCTGTTTTGGGTATTAACAACGGGGGAATGGAAACACTATATCCCGACTACCAAGAAGGTTTTTGAGGTAGTTATGTATTACAGTTACGGGATATTTATAGGGCAAGCCCATCCTGTCAAGAAGTGTAAGGATGCCAAGCATAATCCGCTACAGAGGATAGTCTATTTGGTTGTGGCTACTATTATATTGCCAATACAGATATCGACCGGACTTCTATATCTCCTCTATAATTCATGGGAAGGCCTTGGGCTTGGTTTTCTAAGTTTGCGAATGATTGCCTTTCTTCATGTGGCCGGAGCGGTTATAATAATATCATTTGCTATTGTACATGTTTATATGACCACAACCGGACACACTCCAATGGCTCATATTATGGCTATGATTACCGGTTGGGAAGAGGTTGAAGAGTGTGCTGAGATAGAGGAATGGGAAACGAAGTAATCCCACTTCTGAATTAAATTTTACCGAGGGACGGATATGAATTTTAAGGGTTATATAAAGGGTATACTCTTACTATTGCTTTTAATACTTGTATCCGTCCCTATGGTAGGGAAGTATAAAAAGTTACGTCTCGTGGATGACAACTCCTTCAGGGGGACAGCCATAGGGACAAATTTTTCCATTATTGTTTCCCATACCCCCCTTACCAATACGGAGTTTGAGATCTGGAAAAGGGAAATAACCCTACTGGTGGATCAGTTGGACAATTCTATGTCCAACTATATCAGCGATTCTGAGGTTTCCCGCCTAAACAGTAGCCCAGATATAATAAATTTTCAGCCTATTTCAGAGGACCTGCATACTGTTGTCTCCGCCTCACTTGAGGCCTATCAGGAAACAGACGGCTACTTTGATATTACCGTATCCCCCCTTGTTGACCTTTGGGGTTTTGGCCCGGTCCCTCCGGATGGGGTAGTACCAACCGATAAAGAGATAAAGGAAATATTGGCCCATATCGGCTCTAACAGGCTTATTCTCACCTCTCAGGGCATTAAAAAACTTGACCCGAAGATTAATATAAACGTGGGTGCCATAGCCAAAGGTTTTCTGGTGGATAAGGTCGCCCGATTTTTACTCGATAAGGGGTGTAATAACTTTATGGTCGAGATAGGGGGAGAGATAGTTGCCAAGGGGGTAAATAAGAATGGAGTTACTTGGCGGATAGGTGTTGAAACCCCCGATTATAAGACTGAAGAGGCGGTTTATGGTGTGGTAGAGCTGTCAGACCGAGGGATGGCCACCTCCGGCGATTACAGGCGTTATCTAAAGGATAATGGGAAGGTATATTCTCATATAATAGACCCCAAGACGGGCTATCCTGCCCAACACTCTTTGGCCTCGGTAACTGTGATAGCTGAGAACAGTATGAAGGCCGATGCCTATGCCACCGCCCTCTTTGTTATGGGGATGGAGAAGGGAATGGCCTGGGTTGAAAAAAAGGAAGGGGTCGAGGCCTATTTTATAAACAGAACGGCCGATGGAGGCTTTGTTTCCAAGGCGAGCAGCGGGTTTAAAATAGAGGCTATGAATTCCTCAAAATAGAAGGAGGATATGCCTGTGAGAAGGATTGTTTTAGCCATTAGTGGTGCCAGCGGAACCCCCTACGCCAAGAGACTCTTTGATATCCTTCTAGAGTCTGGTGCCAAGATAGATGTTGTCCTCTCCAAGACAGGAGAGAGGATATGGTCTGATGAGACAGGCGAATCGCTCTCCTATTTCGAACGCCCTAATTCTGCCCTCCATAAAGATAATAATCTCTTTGTTAATATTGCCTCCGGTTCAAGCCATTGGGATAGTATCGTTGTTATCCCGGCCAGTATGGGGACAATTGGGAGAATTGCCAATGGGATATCTGATTCCCTTATAACCAGAAGCGCTGACGTTGCCTTAAAGGAGAGGCGGAAGCTGATTCTTGTCTCACGGGAAACCCCACTATCTCTAATACACCTCGAGAATATGACCAAGATAACCAGAGCCGGAGGAATTATCCTCCCCGCCTCACCAGCTTTTTATCAGAAACCGCAGACTATAGATGATATGGTTGATTTTGTTGTGGGGAGAGTGCTGGATCAACTTGGGATTAATCAGACCATAGTGCCGGAGTGGGACTATTCCCCAGAATGAGCATTAATTAGGACAAAAAACACCCTCACCCCATGACTGGGACGAGGGTGTTTTACTTAAGAAAACTATTTCAAAAGCATGCCACCATACTGAACAATCATAGGAGCGGCTACCAGAGATACAACACCCATCAATTTAATCAATATGTTCATAGCCGGCCCTGAGGTGTCTTTGAAAGGATCGCCTATGGTGTCACCGACTACGGCCGCCTTATGGGCGGGGGAACCTTTTCCTCCCAAGTTTCCCTGTTCGATATATTTCTTGGCGTTATCCCAAGCCCCACCGGCATTGGCCATAAATAGAGCCATAAGAACACCGGTTACAGTTGCTCCGGCCAACATCCCTCCCAAAGCTACCGGTCCAAGAAGGAATCCTACCGCCAACGGCGCAATAATGGCCGTCGATCCGGGGAGGATCATCTCATGAAGGGCAGCCGTGGTGCTGATATCTATACATTTTGAGACGTCAGGTTTAACACCTTCTTTGCCTTCCAGCAGTCCCGGTATTTCCCTGAATTGTCTTCTGATCTCGTTGACCATCTTAAATGCGGCTTTACCGACAGAGGTCATGGTCATGGCACCTACCAAGAAGGGAAGAGTTCCCCCAAGGAGGAGACCTATAACAACGAATGGATCCGTCAGCTGCAGTGAGAATGGTACATCTCCGGTCCAACTAGCGGCAACTACCATGTTGTAGGCCGAGAACAGAGCCAAAGAGGTCAGGGCAGCCGAACCGATGGCAAACCCTTTTCCCATAGCGGCGGTTGTGTTGCCGAGGGCATCAAGACCGTCGGTGATTTTTCTTACATCCTCACCTAATCCGGCCATTTCAGAGATACCGCCGGCATTGTCGGCTATCGGACCGTAGGCATCAACACTCATGATAATACCGACTGTGCCGAGCATGGCCACGGCGGCAATGCCTATCCCATAAAGCCCGGCTACATAGTTAGACAGGAGAATGGTTAAACAGAGAATTACAACAGGTATGGCGGTGCTTTCCAGACCTATGGCCAGACCGGCTATGGCGTTGGTGGCCGGCCCTGTCTGACTGGCCTCAGCTATCCTTTTAATAGGGGTAGAGGCGGTATAGTATTCGGTTATAAGGCCTATCAACACCCCGCCGACACATCCTGATACTACGGCCAAAAAGACACTATTGGACATGTCAAGGTAGCTGATTAGTATATAGCTGAATAGAAGAAAGAGTGCGGCCGATATGAATGTTGCGTTACGAAGCGCTGTAGCCGGATCCCCCTTCTGGAGAACCTTCATGGCCAATATGCCGGCAAAGGAGGCTATTAGACCGAAGGTTACCAAAATAATCGGGAGAACCATAGATTCTGCCTGATGAAACCCGGTCGTGGCTGTGGCTGCTATGGCTATGGTGGCCACAACAGAGCCTACATAAGACTCGAATATGTCTGCTCCCAGACCGGCAACGTCACCGACGTTGTCACCGACGTTGTCAGCGATAACACCCGGGTTTCTTGGGTCGTCCTCCGGAATTCCGGCATCTATTTTACCCGCAAGGTCTGAGCCGACATCGGCGGTCTTGGTATATATACCGCCGCCAACCCTGGCGAAAAGGGCGATAAAACTTGCTCCCATGGCGTAACCATTGATAATGCTGGCTGTTTCAGGTTTCCCATAGAGGTAAAAAAGAATACCCAAACCTATCAACCCGAGACTGGCTACGGATATACCCATAACTGAACCGCCGAGAAAGGCTACGGAAAGTGCCTCAGATGTAGCCGGTTTATAGAGGCGAGCTGCTTCGGCTGTTCTTGAGTTGGCCTTGGTGGCCCCCTTCATACCGAATACTCCCGCCAACATGGATGATAAAGCTCCGCCTAAGAAGGCGTAAGAGGTTTCTATATTTATTCCGAACCAAAGTAGGAGGAATACTGCCGCGATAAAGAAGACGAGAATTGTATACTGTTTCTTTAGGTAGACCATGGCTCCATCATGAATCATGCCGCTGATCTCCTTCATCTTGTCATTTCCCTCCGGACGTTTCTTTATACCTATGTATATAAAGAGCGCTACCCCCAATCCGAACAATCCAACCAACGGCACTAACAGAATTAACGAAGATATATCCATCTACTATCCCTCCAAGTTATACAGAGCGGCATAAATTTGTACACCTTTGTTGCTCCTTGGCTCTTCGTTACGGCGTATGCTAAATACGCCTCACTCTTCGCCTTCGTCGCGCCTCGGTCTACTTTTTTCTGACGCTCTGTATATATTATTAAAGATTAAAAAAAATAATAAAAAAAGCCCCTGTCTCTCATTGAGAAGGGCAAAAAATTACTTTAGAAGCGTATCGAGTATAGCCAAGGCCTCAAATGTAGACTCTTGCAGCTCGCTTAGCTCCGATTTCTTGAACCGTGATAAGACATAATCAGCGGTATCCATTCCCTCTGGTGGTCTTCCTACCCCTATCCTTATTCTGCGAAAGTCTTTACTTTTCAAGAATGACACAATGGAGCGTATCCCGTTATGTCCCCCATCTCCCCCGCCTATCTTGGTTTTTACCTTTCCCAGAGGGATATCTATATCATCGTGTACTACTATCAGATCGGATGGGGCCAAAGAATAATGTTTTATTATTGCAATGGCGGCCTCACCCGAAAGGTTCATATATGTTTGCGGTTTGACCAGAACAGACTCTGTTTCGCCTATCTTACCTACCCCATATATGGAAGAAAAACCGCTCTTCTTAACCTTTATTCTTTCCCGTTCTGCAAGGGCATCTATAAATAATGCCCCTGCGTTGTGTCTATTGTTTGAGTATTGAGTCCCCGGATTACCAAGACCCAAGATAGCCTTCATACAATATTACGGACCTTAGGCCGCTTCCCCTGCAGGTTCAGCGGCGGCTGTTTCTTCCTCTACAGCTTCAGTAGCTTGATCTGACTTGGCTACCTTGGGCAGGGAGACAGTCGCAATGGTCAGCCTCGCCTTATCCACTATAATGACCCCATCCGGAACCACTAAATCCTTGACGTGCAGGGTGTGTCCGATATCAAGCTTGGATATATCTACGTCTATTGTCTCCGGAATCAGGGTGATGGGGCACTCTACCAATACGGTGTCCCTCGGGTGGTTGAGGATACCGCCGTTAAGCTTTACCCCTACAGGAATACCGACAAATTTAAGTCTTACGGTAACCTTGAGCTTCTCTTTTGGGCTAACCTCGCAGAAGTCGGTATGTATAATGTTGCGGCTTATCGGATCCTTTTGAACCTCTTTTATGACTGCCATCGTCTCCTTCTTCTTCCCAGGGAGAGTCAAGGAGAGAACCGCGTTGCTCCAAAGGTGTTTCTTAAGAATCGAGGTCAACTCTTTAGAGTCTACCAACAGAGGGATATTCTCCTTCTTGTTGTAGTACATAACGGGAATTAACCCCGACCTACGGGACTCGTTAGAAGATCCCTTGCCCAGCTTTTCTCTTTTGGTTACATTTATATTGATCGTTTCCATCGTATTAAATTAACTATCCTTTCTACGTTAACAACTGTTACTGTTTTATTCCTGCATACTTACATGAACAGGGAACTTACCGACGTTCCCGCATGAATCCTTTTTATAGCCTCTCCAAGCAGCGGAGCGATGGAGAGTATGGTAAGTTTCTCACATCCCTTTTTATCTTCGCTGACCAATATCGAGTCTGTTACTATAACCTCTTTTATCTCCGATTGGTTTATCCGTTCAATCGCAGGTCCTGAAAGAACAGGGTGAGAGCAGCAGGCGTAAACCTCCTTGGCCCCACTATTCAGCAGCGCCTTTACTCCTTCACACATCGTTCCGGCGGTGTCTATCATATCATCGACAATCATCGCCCTTTTCCCCTTCACGTCACCTATTATGTTCATTACTTGGGCGACATTTGCCTTTTCCCGTCTTTTGTCTATTATAACAAGGTCAGTATCAAGTTGCCTGGCAAAGGCCCTGGCTCTCTCCACCCCGCCTGCATCGGGTGATACAATAACCAGATCCTTTATATTCATCTTTCTTATATGTTCTATTATGACCGGCTTGGCGTAAAGATTATCAACCGGAATATCAAAGAAACCTTGTATCTGTCCTACGTGAAGGTCGAGGGTCAGCACCCTTTTAGCCCCGGCAACTGTTATTAGATCCGCCAATAGTTTGGCCGATATAGGGACACGCGGCGATGTCTTTCTATCCTGTCTCGAATATCCGTAATAGGGGATAACCGTGGTTATGGAGGCAGCTGATGAACGTTTGAGGGCATCTATCATGATGAGAAGCTCCATGATATTCCTATTACCCGGGTATGAAAGGGGTTGAACGATAAAGACATCCCTCTCCCTGACATTTTCGGTTATCTGAACGCATATTTCCCCATCAGAAAAATCATATATCTCGACCCCGCTTAACTCTAATCCGAGGTACTTAACAATATCTTCTGCCAGAGGCTTGTTACTCCTGCCGGAAAAAACAAGAAAATCACTTGAACTCATTATACTGCTCCGTAATATATGTTCGGCTAACACAAAAAACTAAAAACACATTATACCCTTAATGTATACAATAAACTATTACTGGCTGGGGCGGGAGGATTCGAACCTCCGAATGCGGGATCCAAAAACCCGTGTCTTACCGCTTGACGACGCCCCAACAATCATACTAATCTGTATCAGATTCTTGGATATATATCCAGAATGGAGCGAACCGGTCTAGCAACAAAAAGGTCGCAATCCGGTATGTTCCAACTGCTGCAGGCCGAGGCGACCGAATTACTGTCTTGGAATATTCCAAATAACGTTGAGCCGCTTCCCGACATGGCCGCCCCCATGGCACCCAATTCAACCAGTCTCTCTTTAATCTCTCCTATTATGGGATGTCTGCCTATAACAGCCGTTTCAAGGTCGTTTCTCAGTCCGGGGACAATCTGTTTTAGACTAACCTTAGACATAAATTTGTCCATTCTATAGGCATTTACGGCCTTTGTCAAACTTAGATTG
>JAHJSF010000011.1 GCA_018830405.1 Nitrospinota bacterium
CACCAAAGAAGAAATAGACTCCCTGATAAAAGAATTCGGCTCTGACAATATGGGCATGCTCAACAAAATAGACAAAGACAACCTGAAACTCTACCACCCTGTAGGGTGTGCTAACTGCGCCAATACCGGTTACAGGGGAAGAATAGGATTTCATGAACTGCTCATAAATAACGACATTATAAAAACCCTCATCAAAAAATCGGCAACAATTGAAGATATAAGGGCCGCTGCTGTAGATAATAATATGTACACCCTAAAACAAGACGGGATAATCAAGGTTCTCGAGGGCATTACCGACATGACAGAGGTGAGAAGGAACTGCGTATAACAATCATCCTGAATTAACTGTTGGATGGCCTTCTTCCTGCCTTGTTCTAACAAAATCTATTCGGGGTTGTAAAATCACTCCCCTTTTTCTATGCGGACATCTATCTCCCTTTTCAGGTCTCGGGCCGAAGGTTGCCCCGGCGCGCTAGGCTCATCTATGTATCCGTAGGTAAGGGACGAACCAAGCAGCGGAAAAGATATTCTGGTATCGCCAGCATCATCCCCCATCCCTATCACGCACAAGGGAATGCCCCAATCTAGGCCGAGAAGTGACTTAAGGGTCTCAACATCAGTCTGGCTATTTACCCTAGTAGCAATCTTGGCAACACTATTATCGATCTTCGATATCTTTGAAATAATGTCTTTAAGATCGTCGATATCGGGGGTCTTATCAAAATCGTGGAAGGAAACAATAACCCCTTTCCCCCTCTCACTAGCGGCGGAAGAGACCTTACCCAATATAGTGCTTCTATACTCTATATCAACAAAAGAAACGTGAGAGAGCGCTTTCTCGAAGAGAGGAAGTCGAGCCTCATCCGTACCTGTCCATTTCCCCCCTTCAAATCCTCCCCTTATCGTCAGAATAACAGGGGTTCCCGATGCCTCAATAATATCTAACTTGGCAGCCCACTCATCGACATCCCCCCCTATTATATCGAGGCGCACCTCAATCATATCAGAATCAAAAGGGATAAATTTATCTATGGATAAAAGGGTTTTAGCGCGAGACACAACACCAACCACCATCGGCTTTTTGCCTATATATACCTTATCCATAAGACAATCAACGGTTAAAACGGGCCGGCCTGCACAGGGCCGCCTGATTTGTTAAAACTCTATCAAAGAGAAAACAGAATGCTCCTTAAGCTTCTTCTTCCCCTCAAGGAAGGTAAGATCGATCATAAAGGCTATCTCCACAATCTCCCCCCCCAACTGTGTAACAAGGCTGGCCCCAGCCTCCATAGTTCCGCCGGTGGCCAGAAGGTCGTCAATAATAAGCACTCGCTCCCCGGGGGCAATCGCATCCTCATGTATCTCTATGGTATTGCTCCCATATTCAAGGTCATAAGAAATTTTCTTAGTAGTGTGGGGGAGCTTACCAGACTTCCGGATAGGAACAAATCCTGCGCCTAAGGTATAGGCCAAGGCTCCGGCTAGGATAAACCCTCTGGCATCGATACCAACAACCTTATCTATCTTCATATCTCTATACCGCTCAGTCAGCTTGTCGATAATTCTTTTGAAGCTTTGCGGGTCCCCAAGGGCAGTAGTTATATCTTTGAAGATTATCCCCTCCTTCGGGAAATTGGGTATATCTCTTATCTTCTTTCTAACCTCTTCCATCTAAAGTCCTCCTCAATTGAAAATAAAGATTAAAGTTGTTATCTAAGTCTCGGCAGGTATAGAAGCGGGTTGCGAGAAACAAGATTCGCCCTCACCTCGAAGTGGAGATGATTCCCGCTCGCCCGTCCCGATTTACCTACATAAGCTATTACGTCTCCCTGTTTAACAATCTTACCCGCCGAAACAACGTTCTTAGAATTATGGGCATAGACCGTCACATACTTGGACGAATGCTTTATCATGATAATCCTACCATAACCGCTAGGCCCCCAGCCGCTAAAGATAACCTTGCCGCCCGCGGCTGCAACTATCTTTGTCCCGGCTGGAGCGGCTATATCAATGCCTTCATGGCGAGCCGTTCCCCTCCGCCCAAACCTGGAGGTAATCTTTCCCTTAACAGGCCAAATAAACATTCCCCTGTCAATTCTTCCCTGTGAACTATTGGAAAAGGGAAGCGAACATCCCGAAACAAGGGAAAGGGCAACTATAACAAGAAGGAGAATGAAGATCATCCTCCTAAAACCAGACTCTTTTCCCGCTTCTTTATACACTCTCTGGCAACCGTAAAATGAATGAAAACAAATGACTTAACCCTCCTATTTACTTAATAGGTATAAACTTTTTCTGATTATACCCTATTGCCGATAAATTCTCATTCCCAATTGCCAAAACCATCCCCCATGATTTTAACCGCCGAGGACGCTGAG
>JAHJSF010000012.1 GCA_018830405.1 Nitrospinota bacterium
ATTTCTTAGACAGCAAGGCGGGAATGACAAAATAGGATTACCTACTCTCCTTTATCCTCGTCAGCATCCTTATAGAGGCTGGCATAGCGAGGCTCATCGGCAAAATAGTTTTCGATGGCATCAGTTGGGCAAAGCTCGACACACTTTCTGCAGTTTGTGCATTTGTCGGGGTCGATAATTGCGACATTATCAATCATATCTATGGCCTGCACCGGACACGCCTTGGCACACTTCATACAGGCAATACAGCCGACCACACAGCTTTTACGGGTAATGTTCCCCTTATCGAGGGAACTGCATCGGACATGTATTCTATTGTCGGACGTAATAAGTTTTATTACGTTCTTAGGGCAGTTGGTTACGCAAACGCCGCAACCTGTACACTTAACCTCATCCACAACAGGGAGAGAGTTTTCGTCCATATATATGGCATCAAACGGACAGACCACAGCACAGGTACCAAAACCTATACAGGCGTAGCTGCACGATTTAGGGCCGCCAACAACTAAGGCCGCCGACTTACAATCCTTTATACCCGAATATATAGCCTTCTTTTTGGCCTCTCTTTCGCCCCCCTTGCAGATTATAACCGCAACCTTTCTATGTGCATCCAATTCAACGGTAACCCCGAGTATCTGACAGACTGCTTCGGCTACATCAGCTCCGCCGGCGGTACACGAATCGGCCGGTGCCTCGTGGGCGGCCATAGCCTTGGCCGCAGAGCCACACCCTGGAAATCCGCAGGCCCCACAATTTGTATTGGGCAGAGCCTTAAGTATCTCTTCTTCCTTCGGGTCAATTTCGACCTTGAATTTTTTCGAGGCTATGGCCAAAAGTCCTCCGAAAATAAGGCCACTTAAAGATAGAATGAGTATTGAAGTAGTAAACATATATTTTATTTTCTTAATTTATGATTTTTTAAAGCCCAAACAGATGGGAAAACCCGAGAAAGATCATAGACATAAGTCCGGCCATAATGAAAATTATCGGGCTTCCCTGCAATATATGCGGTATGGGAGCAATATCAATCCTCTCCCTTATTCCGGAAAATATTAATATCGCCAATGAATAACCCATGGCAACGCCAAGGGAATAGACAATCGTATTAAAGAAACTTAGACTGTAATCTATATTAAGAAGGGCCAGACCCAAGATGGCGCAGTTAGTTGTAATTAAAGGAAGAAATATTCCCATTGCCTCGTATATAGTGGGGATCATCTTCTTAAGGTAAAGCTCTATCAGCTGGACTAGGGCGGCAATAACCAAGATGAAGAGGGCAATCTTAAGAAACTCAAGGTGGAGTGGCAACAGAATAAAATGCCAGGCAAACCAAGTAACTATAGAGGCCATGGTCATAACAAAGGTAACGGCCATACTCATCCCGAGGGCGGTGTCAAACTGGTTTGATACCCCAAAAAAAGAGCAGAGACCAAGAAACCTTATAAGGACAATATTATTTATGAGGAAGGCACTCAGAAAAATCATATGCCAACCCATACCGTTATCAATCATCTACCTTACTCCTCGCAATCTTTCTTCATTATTAAACACTTGGAGGCACACAACAGGATGCCTTCTTCTCCAAATCCTCGCAACCTTTCTCCCTGGTTAAACGCTTGACCCCGGCGATCATAAATCCAAGGACAATAAAGGCTCCGGGGGGCATTATAAATAGGAGGGCGGGTTTAAATCCGGCCGCCTGCATATTAAACAGTTCTCTCCCGAGAAAACTTATGGAACCATTACCCAATAACTCCCTGATCGCCCCAAGGATCGTTATGGCCAAAATAAATCCTGTCCCCATCCCCAAGGCATCAAGGATAGATGGGATTAAGGCATTCTTAGAGGCAAAGGCCTCGGCCCTACCAAGGATAATACAGTTAACGACTATCAAAGGGATAAAGATACCGAGAGAGGCATAAAGCTCAATCGCATAGGCATGTATAATGTAGTCAACAATCGTCACAAAGGTGGAGATTACAATAATAAATATAGGGATACGTATCTCCTCAGGGACAAATTTACGGGTAACAGATATAAGGATATTTGAGGCCAGAAGGACCGCCATGGTAGCCACCCCCATCCCAAAGGCATCATTGGCATTACTACTGGTAGCCAGAGCAGGACAAAGACCTATCATCAATATTAGGACAGGATTCTCTTTGAATAGCCCCTGTGTCAGAACATTCCAATTACTATGTTTACTCATCTCCGTAACTCCCTTTGGCTCTATTTGTTAAAACTCGCTCTATTCTCCATGAACCAATCCCAAGCACCCTTCATCCCGCTACTGACGGCTCGGGAAGAAATAGTAGCCGAGGTAATGGCATCTATCTCCCCGCCATCCTTCTTTAATTTGAGGGCATCCCCCGACTTTCCCTTAAAAGATTCCCTAAAAGAAGGATTAACAATCCTCGCCCCCAATCCCGGTGTTTCCTGCTGATCAAGTTTATTTATAGCCAGATTCATAATATTCCCGTCGGGCAGGACGCTTATGGTAGCCTTTATCTCGCCGCCAAACCCTCTAGGGGTTATTTCCATGACATAACCGATTGTATTACCATCCTCATCCTTACCGGCAAAGACATTTTTCACCAACTTGGTACTTTCTATCTCTATTGGGTCGAAGGATTTCGCTTCAGGGATAACCTCCTGACGTTTCTTTATGGCGCTAATCCTAACGTTCTCATCTATGATCGGCTGGGTCAGGCTATAGACCACCTGAAGAGAGGCAGCTGCCACCCCGCAGAATATAGCCAACGTAACCCCCATTTTGAGAGTATCTTTCATATCAGCCTCTCCCCCCAAATCTTTTAACTTTAACGTAACGGTCAATCATAGGGGTAAACATATTCATTATAAGTATGGCAAAGGAAACCCCCTCAGGATACCCGCCGAACATTCGTATCATAATTGTTAGGAATCCACACCCGATACCAAAAACGAGCATCCCTCGCTCAGTCATCGGAGAGGTTACATAATCGGTAGCCATATATATAGCACCTATCATCAGCCCGCCGCTCA
>JAHJSF010000087.1 GCA_018830405.1 Nitrospinota bacterium
ATCCGTGTAATCCAGAGAAGGGCTTATGGTTTACGAGACGAGGAGTATCTGAGGCTGAAAATACTGACTTGTATGCTTAAGGGGATATAAAATGACCCACACTCTTACGCGAAGAGCCCATATTTAATCTTCATAGGATGCATCACACATAACAACTTATACTCGAATCTATGATATTTGAATTCTTCTTATCTCTCCCCACTATCTAATTCTTAGCGTTGTAAACAGAGCGGAAGAAAAAAGTAGACCGAGGCGCGACGAAGACGAAGAGTGAGGCGTATTAAACATACGCCGTAACGATGAGGCGAGGAGCAACAAAGGTATACAAATTTATCCCGCTCTGTTAGGCGGTCGTCTTTCTTTGCGCCATCTCTTTTCCGCACAAGAAATGAAGAAGAAACAGTATACGAATTTATCCCGCTCTGTTAAACAAGGTTTAACGGATCAACATCGACGACGAGTCTTACAGTCCCCGCACTCCCCTCTTCCCACCTATGAATAGATTCTCGGACAACCGAATGAAGCGGTTTAATATCCTCCCCCTTTAAGACTATCTGCCAGCGGTATCTGTTCTGCACCCTATAAACCAACGCCTGAGCAGGGCCAAGTTTTGTGACCCCTTTGTTTCGACTAATAACCGCATCTACTATTCGGCTAAGTCTGGCGGTTTCTCCACGGCATTTCTTCTCATCAATCGATTCAATCCTTATCCCGATGATTCTGGCGAAAGGGGGATAGAGAAGTTCTTTCCTAAAACTAAGTTCCCGCTCATAAAATTGTGCGTCGCTGTTTGAGGTGGCAAAGACTATCGAGTAGTGGTCGGGGGAATAGGTTTGGATAACCACTTCTCCCTCTTTAGCCCCTCGCCCACCGCGGCCTGAGACCTGAACAATCTGCTGGAAGGTTCTTTCGGTCGAGCGGAAATCAGCGATGTTCAACATACTGTCGGCCAGTATTACACCGACCAGTGTAATATTCGGGTAGTCGTGCCCTTTCGATATCATCTGGGTGCCGATTAGGATATCTATATCTCCTGTCCGAAGCCGTTCAAATATCCTCTCAATCTCCCCCGCTTTGCGTGAGGAATCTCGGTCTAACCTGGCTACTCTGGCTTTGGGGAAGAGAGCCACAATCTCCTCCTCCAACATCTGCGTCCCAACCCCTTTGAGAGAAATCTTATCCCCTTTACATTCGGGGCATTTGTCGGCAATGGTCTCTTCGAACCCGCAGTAGTGGCATATCCCCAGATTCCCCTGTCTGTGATAGGTGAGAGAGATATCACAGTTGGCACAGCGCCAAACATAACCGCAATCGGTACATTGAATAAATGGTGCCGTTCCTCTCCGGTTTAGAAATAGAAGGGTCTGCTCCCCCCTGCTCAACCGTTCCTCTATCTTCCCTTTAAGGTCGGCTGTTATATGCCCCTCCATCTCTGCTTTACGCAGGTCGGTTACAAGGGTTTTCGGCATACCGCTCCCATCTATCCTCTCAGGGAGGGTAAGGCTTTTATATCTACCGGTTAAGACATTGTTGTAAGACTCAAGAGATGGGGTGGCCGAACCGAGAAGGACAACCCCTTTCCCCTTGCGACCTCTGACAACCGCTAGGTCTCTGGCGTTATAGCGTGGGGTCTCTTCCTGCTTGTAGGAGGAATCGTGCTCTTCATCTACCACAATAAGGCCAACATCTTCGAATGGGGCGAATATGGCTGAACGGGCACCGATGGCAATCTTGGCTTCCCCGCTTAGAATACGGAGCCATTCCAGGTATTTCTCAACCGGGGTAAGGCCACTATGGAGTAGGGCAACCTTATCCCCAAAACGGGAGATAAAGCGGTCAACCATCTGAACGGTTAAGGAAATTTCGGGGACAAGGATTATGACATTTCTCCCCCTGGCAACCGCCTCGGCTGCACTCCTTATATAAACCTCTGTCTTGCCGCTCCCTGTCACCCCCTGAAGGAGATATGTCTCCCCTTCGGCTGAATCGAGGGCGGAGACAATCGTATCGAGTAGCCCTTTCTGGGTGGAGGTGAGCTTAATCTTCCCCTCGACTATAGGAGCAGTATCACGATTCTTCTCTCTCGCTTTTTTGGTGACTATCTCTTTGCTTACCTTTAAAAGCCCTCGTTTTTTAAGATCATTAACGGTACGCGGATTTATTCCATTCACTTTTCTCTCAAGGCTCCCCCGTTCGGCTGGGCCGTTATCGGCCAGATATTGGAGCATCTGGGCATCCACCTCATCGGTTATCTTTCCCCCATAGAGTTCCTTATCCCCCTTGGGGGTTAGGCTATAGATGGAAACCTCTTTGATATCTCCCCAAAAAGGGAGGGCCGCTCCGAGGGCTTCTCCAAGGGTGCAGATGTAGTAGTTGGATATCCAGGTGGCCAGATCGATGATGCCGGCCGGGATGACAATCTCGGGGTCTAAAAGCTTAACAATCTCTTTCGGATTGGGGAATTCGGAGGAATCTTTTAGAGAGATTATATAACCGACCAGCTTTCTTCGGCCAAAGGGGGCCACCACCCTGACGCCAGGTTTGGCTGAGGAAATCATCTCCTCGGGGATGATATAGGTAAATGTCCCGGCCAGGGGGAGATCAAAGGCTATTTCGGCAAAGAGGCTCATTTGGAAGAAAAGATATTTCGTATGGCGGCATTCAAAGAATCTCCCCCTTTTAAGAGAGTCATATCTATGGAGACAAATAGGAGGGGGACGGCGGCTCTAATGTTTTTGGAGAGTTTCACAGAGTCCTTTTCTGTAGTTACAAGATAATCTACTCCCTCCACTACTGCTTCCGATAATATTTCATTAATATCATTAGAGGAGTAGGCATGATGGTCGGGGAATGATTTAAATATTAGAACCTCGGCCCCTGCATCTTTAAGACTATCGGCAAATGATTCAGGAGAACCTATCCCGCAGAAGGCGGCTACCTTCTTCCCCTTTATTATCTCTATCGGCTGAGTCTCTCCATTGCTCACACTTATGAGCTTAGATATGGTTGTGGCCGATAGGGCAATAGGAATATGGTTTGGAATCTGAGGTGGGATAGAGACACTATCCGAATCGCATTTTGTAAGGATAATAATGTCGGCCCTAGCGGCGGCCTCAATCGGTTCTCTCAATATCCCTCGCGGGAGGAGGTGACCGTTGCCGAATGGATTTTTGGAATCGATAAGTAGGATATTAAGGTCACGGTGAAGCTGTATTCTCTGAAAGCCATCATCCAGAATAAAGACATTGACCTCAAACCTTTCCAGGGCCAGAAGGCCTGAGGCAAAACGGTTAGAGCCGACAACCACCGGAACCCCCTTCAATCTTTTGGCTATCATATAGGGCTCGTCACCGGCATATCGCCTATCGGCCAACAGGGTATCCCCATCTGAGACTATCGTCGAGGCATTCCCCCCCTCTCTCTTATAACCGCGGCTCAAAATGACCGGTTTCTTCCCCATCTTAAGGAGCCTTTCGGCCACCATTATGACGGCCGGGGTCTTGCCGGTTCCCCCCACCGTTAGGTTTCCTATACTGATAACAGGTTTAGGCAGCTTTTTTACCCGCAAGACTCCTCGGCTATAGAGAGAACTCCGTAGAGAAACAGCCCCCCCATACACAATAGATCCCCCCTTAAGGAGAGAGGATACGGGGGTTTTATCCTCAGCATCTCCATACATAACAGATTTAACGGATTTATAAATATTCATCGCCTATTTAAGATATTATTTTTAGAATAGTACCATCTTACTACAGATAGAAAACCATATGTAAAGCAAGAATGTAGACCCTTGGTATTGCTTGACTTGCGGGCTATTATATTATATTTTATTGGGACTTAAATAATATTAGGTCTCTTTTAATTTAAGCGGTGCATTAATTTAGAGAAGGAGAAAATCATGGTAGAAAATACCATTCAGGTTTTGAGTGAGGTCGGCAGGTCTTTCCCCCCGTCAGATGAGTTTAGGGCAACCGCTTATATCAAAAGCGAGGGGGAATACGAAAAGCTATACAAAGAATCGATAGACGATCCGGAAGGTTTTTGGGCTAAACGGGCTGAAACCCTTGATTGGTTCAAAAAGTGGGACACCGTCTTAGATTACGATTTCATTGACCCGCGCATCGAATGGTTCAAGGGAGGAAAGCTAAACGCCTCCGTCAACTGTTTAGACCGCCACCTCACAACATCACGACGCAATAAAGCGGCCATCATCTGGGAAGCAGAGGATGGTTCCGTCAAAACATACACCTACCAGCAGCTCCATTACGAAGTAAACCGTTTTGCCAATGTCCTCAAAAAGAAGGGGATGAAGAAGGGGCTTAGAGCCACCATATATATGCCGATGATTCCCGAGGTGGCCATTGCCGTTTTGGCCTGCGCCAGGATAGGGGTAATACATAACGTCGTCTTTGGCGGGTTTAGTCCTTCCGCCTTGTCCACAAGGGTAGTCGCATCAGAGTCACATCTCGTTATAACCGCCGATGAAGGATTGAGAGCCGGAAAGCCTATTCCATTAAAGGTCAGTTGTGACGAGGCGATGAAGGAATGTCCCGATGTTCAAACGGTTATCGTTGTCAGGAGAACAGGGGCCAATGTCCATATGGAGGCAGGACGTGATTGCTATTGGGATGAAGAGATGGCCGCCGATGACATTACCTCCTACTGCGAGCCGGAACAGATGGAGTCGGAAGATCCTTTGTTTATCCTCTACACCAGCGGTTCTACCGGGAAACCGAAGGGCGTTCTGCATACAACAGCCGGTTACCTTCTCTATACAGCACAGACATTTAAATATATCTTCAATTATCACGAAGAGGACACCTACTTCTGTACGGCCGACATAGGCTGGATTACAGGGCATAGCTATATCGTCTACGGTCCTTTGCTCAATGGGGCCACATCCCTAATGTTTGAAGGGGTTCCGACCTACCCAAAACCTGACCGTTTCTGGGAGATAGTCGACAAACATAAGGTAAACATATTCTACACCGCCCCAACCGCCATAAGGGCGCTGATGAAACAGGGAGACGATTGGGTTGAAAAACATCCTATGGAAAGCCTAAAGGTTTTGGGGAGTGTTGGAGAACCTATTAATCCTGAGGCTTGGCTCTGGTATCACAACATGGTCGGCAAAGGGAAAACCCCGATAGTTGACACATGGTGGCAAACAGAAACCGGAGGAATTCTTATTACCCCCCTCCCCGGCGCTATAACCACCAAACCAGGTTCGGCGGCCAGACCTTTCTTTGGAATCAGTCCGAAGATATTAAAAGAGGATGGTACAGAGGCAGGGGTAGACGAGGGGGGATATCTTGTTATAGATAAGCCTTGGCCCGGTATGCTTCGAGGGACATACGGCGAGGGGAATACCAGGATGAAGGAGATCTATTTTTCAAGGTTCCCTGGGTTCTACTTCAGCGGTGACGGCGCCAGAATAGACAAGGACGGAGACTTCTGGCTTATGGGAAGGATAGATGACGTCGTTAACGTCTCGGGACACCGCTTGGGTACGGCCGAGGTTGAAAGCGCCCTTGTTTCCCACAAGGCTGTAGCCGAGGCCGCCACGGTAGGATTCCCCCATGAGATTAAAGGGGAAGGTCTCTATGTCTATGTCATCCTGAAGGATGGTGTTACCGCCAGCGACGACCTGAGAAAGGAACTGATTGCCCATATCAGAAAGGCAATCGGGGCGATTGCCACACCTGACAAGCTGCAGTTTGTTGATGGTCTTCCAAAGACAAGGAGCGGAAAGATTATGAGGAGGATATTGAAGAAGGTTGCCAGGGGTGAAATGGATGACCTTGGAGATATCTCCACTCTGGCCGATCCGAGTGTTGTAGAGAATATTGTAAGCGGCAGGCTATAGAATAGCCGCCGTTAGTTTATTAAAACAGGATTTGCGTGGTTCTCTGTGACGAACGCGTGAAAGTCTTCCGAATTCAGGGGTTTCCCAAAAAGAAACCCCTGAATTACATCACACCCTAAATCCTTCAGCATTTCGTACTGCCTCATCTCTTCAACCCCCTCGGCTACCACCTTTAGCGATAGACTATGAGACATGGCTATAATCGCCTTAACAATATCTCTGTCCCTATCCATACGGCATATATTCTCAACAAAGGAACGGTCTATTTTCAAGGTATCGATAGGGATGTCTTTCAGGCAGGAGAGGGATGAGTGTCCTGTCCCAAAATCATCCAGGGCTATCTTAATCCCCATATCCTTGATGGCCAATAATGTATCTATAACCTTCTTCGGGTCGTGCATAACGGCACTCTCGGTCAGCTCCAGTTGAAGATTCTCGGGGGGAAGCCCGGATATTTTCAGGGCATTTTTGATTGTGGTCAAAAGATCCCCATTTCTAAACTGCCGGTGAGATATATTTACGGAACCAAGGAGGGAGTGAAAACCATTTGAATGCCATTCGGCCATCTGACCGGTAGCCTTGTTAAGGACATGCTCCCAAATCTGGAATATAAGCCCGATATCCTCGGCCAAAGGAATAAATTTGGAGGGAGAAACCAGCTCCCTCATCTCGGGGGATAGCCAACGCACCAAGGCCTCCACTCCAACCACACGCCTTGTCCGGACATCTATCTGCGGCTGGTAGTAGACAGAAAAATTGTTTTCACTAACCGCCCTTCTGAGTTCCCCCTCCAGCCTAAAGCGGGCCAAGACCTCCTCTTTTATCGCCGTGGTGCAGAATTGATAGTTATTCCCACCCCCCTCTTTGGCCCTATACATAGCTGTATCGGCATTCTTAAGGAGTGCGGTAACATTTGTGCCGTCATCGGGGTAGATACTTATGCCGACACTTGCCCCTATAGAGCATACATAATCCCTTAGGTGGTAGGGGGAGGAAACCGCGGCAATAATCTTTTCGGCCACCGAGGCCAAAGTGGCTGAATCGGAAATATTGGAAAACACAACGGCAAATTCATCCCCCCCCAGACGGGCTACCGTATCGAACTCCCGAACGGAGGAGGTGAGCCTGTTGGCCGTTTCCTTGAGGAGCATATCCCCTATATGGTGCCCCAAGGTGTCGTTTATAGATTTAAAGTGGTCGAGGTCAACAAATAACAGCCCAAGGGAATTCTCGTCCCTCTTGGCCTGCCTGATCACCTGCCCCAACCTGTCGAACAAAAGCATCCTGTTCGGAAGGCCGGTCAAAGAGTCGTAATAGGCTATAGACTCAAGTTTCTTCTCTATCTCTTTTCGTTGAGTCAGATCCCTTATAATCATCACCAGACTGCTGTTATTCTCTATCTTTATTACGGAGGCAGAAAGTTCTACGGGAAATTTAGAGCCGTTCCTCCTCAGGGCAGCCAACTCGACATGTTGCCCTATATCAGTCTCTTCCTCCTCTTCAAGCATCCGTTCGAAAAGGCGGACAAACAGCTCCTTATCCGCAACAATATCAATAAACTTCTTGTCGGCCATAATCTCCTCCGCCTTATAACCGAACATGTTTTCGGCGGCCTCGTTCCAATAAGATATATAACAACCTGAATCTATGGTAATTATGGCATCCTTGGCCGAAGAGGAAATGCTCCTGAAGAGATTCCCCCTCTCCGCTATCTCTCTGGCCTGCTCCTTTATTAATCTGTTTTGCGACTCTATTTTGAGAAAAACCTTGGCCTTGGCTATCAGCATTTCAGGGTCTATAGGCTTAAAGATATAGTCAACCCCCCCAATCTTATAGCCGTCAAACATCTGTTTATCTTCGCGATTCAGGGCAGCAACAAATATGATGGGGATATGGTGGCTTCTCTCCCGCCCCTTAATAAGTTTGGCTGTCTCCAGACCATCCATATCCGGCATTTGTATATCTAGTATTATGAGGTCCAGATCCTTTTCAAAGACAATCTTGAGGGCTTCTTGGCCGGACGAGGCCCTTAAAATATTGACACCGAGCGGTTTTAATATAACCTCTAATGAGAAGAGGTTGGCCTGGACATCATCAACTATCAGGATATTCTGTTTTCGGGTGCCAGACATCTTTTCTCCGGTGACGTTTTGTGGGGGAGAGCAGGTTTTATAATATTAATTTTACCGATTATACTCTCAAAAACTGGAAAAACAAACCTCGCCGCCAATGGAAAAAGTGTTTGACATGAAATATCTCAAGGTGTTAGACTGTCGAATCTAATAAAAATCAGGAGATTATATATTATGTACGCAGTAGTTAGAAGTGGTGGCAAGCAGTACGCTGTCTCGCCGGGCACAATCATCCATCTGGAGCATATAGAAGGGGATGTTGACAGCAAGATTAAATTTGATGATGTCCTTCTGGTCGATTCGGAAGAAGGTCTTAAGGTAGGGCAGCCTTCGGTAGAGGGGGTTCCTGTCGTGGGCAAGATTTTGAGACAGTATAAGGACAAAAAGGTTTTAGTCGTGAAAAAGAGGCGGAGAAAAGGATACCGTAGAACTAATGGTCACAGACAGCTTGTGACTGAGGTCGAGATAATATCCGTTGGCGGTTCCACCGCCCCATCCGTCAAAGATGAGGAGAAATAAGAATGGCTCATAAAAAAGGACAAGGAAGTACCTCTAACGGAAGAGATAGTGTAAGCAAGCGTCTCGGCGTGAAACGATTTGGTGGTCAGCACGTTCTGGCCGGAAACATTATTGTAAGACAGCGGGGAACCGTTTTCCACCCGGGAGAGAATGTTATGGCCGGGGGAGATTACACCCTCTTCTCAACTATTGAGGGGGTCGTCAAGTTTGAGACAAAGGCAAAAAAGAAGAAATTTGTAAGCGTCTATCCCGCCTAAAAAATCCTTTATTGGCAAGAGGGACATCAAGTCCCCTTGCCAATCAAAACCGGCTGACTCCAGATAAACCTATCAGGAGCACAGCTTTTTCAGTATAATCCTCATTGTAGTTATCGTTATCGTCACGATACCTTAACATACCGACATCGGCAAGATAGTTAAATTGCCGCTTGAATACTATTTTACAAAGGTTTAGAGTTTGCTATTCGTTGATGAAGTCAAAATATATGTAAAGGCCGGAGACGGGGGAAAAGGCGCGGCCAGTTTCATGAGGGCCAAATTTATCCCTAAAGGTGGTCCTGACGGCGGGGACGGCGGAAACGGGGGAAGCGTTGTCATGAGGGGAGATAAGACTCTCAACACCCTCCTTGACCTCAGATATCAACAATATTATACGGCCAATTCCGGTTCAGGCGGAGAAGGGGCCAAAAAACATGGGAAGCAGGGAGACGACCTAATAGTAAGGGTTCCCGTGGGGACGGTAGTCAAAAACTGTGAAACCGATGAATTTATAGCCGACATAGACGGCGAAATGGACTTTGTTGTGGCCCAAGGGGGGAGAGGGGGGAAAGGGAATACATTCTTCAAGTCCTCAACCCACCGTGCCCCAAGGTTTGCCCAACCGGGAGAAGAGGGGGCATCTCTTAGGCTTAAATTGGAATTAAAGCTATTGGCCGATGTGGGGATTATAGGCTGTCCCAATGCGGGAAAATCGACCCTCATCTCCAGAATATCATCGGCCAAACCGAAGATTGCCGACTATCCTTTCACCACCATAGTGCCTAACCTCGGGATAGTAAAGGTCGGGGAATTTAAATCCTTTGTGGCCGTCGATATCCCCGGCCTGATAGAGGGGGCACACATGGGGAAGGGATTGGGAGACCGTTTCCTTAGGCATGTTGAGAGGACATCCATACTGCTGCATCTAATTGATGCCTTTCCACCTGACGAGAGGGACCCCTTAGTCGATTATGAAAAGATAAATAAGGAGCTGGCCGAGTTTAATCCCCTTCTAAGAGATAAACCGCAAATAGTGGCCCTAAATAAGATAGAATTATCTCCTGACGACAAGAGCCTAGATGAGATGGTAAACTATTTTAAAAAGAAAGATATAGAGGTTTTCACGATATCGGCCATAACCGGGGCCGGGGTACAAAACCTGATATATCGCCTATATGAAGAGGTCAAGGCAGGCCTTCAGAGAAGGATAAACGAAGATGGTGACAAAGAAGATTAAGCGGGTCGTGGTTAAGGTCGGGAGCGCTGTGCTCATGGCCAAAGATACCAAGAGCATAGACGATACGGTCATAAGGGGGATAGCTAAACAGTTATCCCTCCTGCACAATTCAGGACTTGAAGTAATACTCGTCTCCTCCGGAGCGGTTGTAGCCGGAATACATCAATTAAAGATTAAGCTGGCCCCCGATGATATATCAGGAAAACAGGCCGCAGCCTCCGTAGGACAGAGCCTCCTGGTCGGAAAGTATGAAAAATACTTCAGCAAGAGGGGAAAAACAGTCGCCCAAATCCTTCTGACCCATGCCGATCTGAGCAACAGAAACCGTTATCTGAACGCCAAGACCACCCTGATGATATTGTTAAAATCAGGGGTCATCCCAATAATAAATGAAAACGACACCGTGTCCGTAGACGAACTAAAGTTTGGCGATAACGATGCCATGTCGGCCATGGTTGCCGACATGGTAGATGCCGAACTTCTAATTATCTTATCGGATGTCAAGGGGCTTTATTCGTCCAATCCGACAAACAATCCTGAGGCGAAAATAATAGATGTAGTCGACAAAATAGACGGCCACATCAAAAACTCGGCTTGGAAATCTTCCTCTGCCTGGGGTTCGGGGGGAATGGTCACCAAGATAGAGGCGGCCGAAAGATGTATGTCCTCAGGGATAGAGATGGTTATAGCCGAAGGGAAAAACACCTCGGTTATAAAAAAGATTCTTGAGGGGAAAAAGGTAGGCACAACCTTTAAACCCTCAAAGGATAGGGCCGGGGCCAAGAAAAGGTGGATAGCCCATACTCTAAAGCGTAGGGGTAAAATATATATAGATAATGGGGCCAGAGAGGCCGTAATATCAAAACATAGAAGCCTTCTCCCCGCCGGAATAGTTAAGGTAGAGGGGAATTTTTTGAGGGGGGATGCCATAAGTTTCATCTCTGCTGAAGATAATCGGGAAATTGGAGTCGGTTTGGTGAATTATGATTCGAAGGATATAGCCAGAATTCAGGGCTGCCACACCTCCAAGATAGGGGAATGCCTCGGGTTTAGAATGGGGGACGAGGTTATCCATCGCGATAACATGGTATTTTTTACAGGAGACGACGATGCTTGAAGAAAAGATAATCAAGATAGCCAAGGATAGTAAAAAGGCCGCCCGTCTGCTCGGAAACCTAACAACCGAACTCAAGAATAAGGCCATTATAAATATGGCCGCCGCCCTTATAGTTAACATAGATATCCTGATTAAGGCCAATGGGCAAGACTTGGAGGAGGGGAAAAAGAATAATCTCTCCGCCGCCCTCATCGACAGGCTAACTCTTGACGCAAAACGAATCGAGGCAATGGCTAAGGGTCTGAGAGAGATTGCCTCCCTCCCCGACCCGGTCGGCGAGGTAACCAAGATGTGGAGGAGGCCAAACGGTCTTCAGATAGGTAAGATACGCACCCCCATCGGGGTTATAGGGGCTATCTACGAATCTAGGCCAAAT
>JAHJSF010000088.1 GCA_018830405.1 Nitrospinota bacterium
ACCTATTCCAATCCTAAAAATGAGATGGCGAGTGGTGCGCCTAACGGCGCAGGGGGAGCTAATAGAAAAAGAGAGTATAATAAACAGAAAATGTTTTTTTGCAATTCAGGAGATTAAATATGAGCGAATCTAAAAAGATTGTTGCCATTGTAGCGACTTACCGCAAGGGGAGGATTATTGACCAAGCAGTGGATGCCATTCTCGAATCTGCCCAAGAGAAGGGTGCCGAGGTTGAGAAGATATATCTGACCGATAAAGATATTAAGTTCTGCACAAACTGCCGCCACTGCACCCAGGAGGCGGAAAAGAGCAGGGGAGAGTGTGTTCTTTCAGACGAGATGAATTCTATTCTGGATAAGATTGAAAGCTCCAATGCTCTTGTTTTAGCCTCCCCTGTAAACTTCGGTTCTTCCACCGCAATATATAAAAGATTTATGGAACGTCTCCTCCCCTACACCTACTGGCCCTGGGGGACGATGATTCCAAAGATTAGGGTTAAAAAGAGAGGTCTTAAGGTGGTGGTTGTAACCGCCTCAGCAGCACCCGGTATATTCACCCGCCTCCTGACCCATATCGGGAGGCAATTTAAAGATACGGCTAATGTTTTAGGGGGGAAAATAGTTGGGAGTCTCTTCATCGGCATAGCGGCGATGGAGGAGAGGGGGAATTTGAGAGACAGAGACAGACAAAAAGCTATACAGATCGGGATAAATTTGTAGCCCTTTGTTGCTCCTCGGCTCGTCATTACGGCGTACGCTAAAAGTACGCCTCATTCCTCATCTTCGTCGCGCCTCGGTCTACTTTTTTCTCCCGCTCTGTTGGAAAAAACTTTAGGGCTTCTTTGAGTACATCTCGACTTTATCAAGTAGTTCATTTGCTAATTCATAATTATCTGCCATTGAAGCAATTTGCATTGCTGATAACATTCCAATTGCATTTGCATTGTCCAAAACCTCGAGTATCTCATCCTCGCTATAGTCTGGTTCTATAGTTTTCTCCTTACTCCTGCGAACAACTTGTAAAAAGCCACTATGGGTATAACTATTCATTGCTTTCCAGTTTACAGCCTTTACTTTAGATAAAATGCCAGCTTGGTAACCATCTTGTTGCTCTATATCTTTAATTAAATCCCCGAAATCTATTTTTAGTTTATCTTTCTTAAAAATTTCGATTTCATTTTCACTGGCACATTTTCTAATCCACACACCTTTGTGATACGCTTCAGTTAGAATTCTTGCTAATGAGAAAGCTGAGCCTACCAGTTCTTTAGCAATTAATAAAACAATGGCTTTCTGATGCTCTAGGGCAACATCAAAGAGAGATGCGGAGAATATAGCCCTTTCATCGGAGCTTACTTCCAAGCCGGCGATTTTTTTATCCATCCACCGGATTAATTCTTCAGACTCTAGTATTTTGTCTTCAATTTTCATCTTACCTAACATTATTGAGTGTTAATCGAGGAAAACACATTCCTCTTCCCAACTCCGCCGTCTCATTTTTAGGATTGGAATAGGTTGATTGAGGAGGCAAGCCTAAAACTGTTTGAGCGAAGCGAGTTTTTTAGGCTCCAAAATCAACCGTAATTTCAAGCCGTCAAAAAATGGGTAGGCGGCAGTTTCTTTGTTTCGTTTCTTGTCTGCACAAGAAATGAAGGATAAAAACTATTTGTCCAAAGACTTAACCTCAACAAGAGAGTTGCCTTCAAATTTTAAAATAATGTCGCCATAAAGCAAAAGCTCGTCTTGATTTTCTTTTTTAAAGTATCCTTCTCCAAAACGAGTTTCAATAATTTGCTCAATCTCTGAGCGGCGCATTTTCTTGCTACTCTCTAAGAGGAGGTTTTGAAGAACTGCTATTTCTCTACGCTGAGCCCTCTGCTCCTTAAGAGCAATCTCATTAGAAATGCCGGAGTTAATCAATGCGCTGAGCAGTAAGACACTAATAACAACTAACAATCCTAATGTCCATTCCATGTTTTTTTTAATCCATGAAAGCATTATCTAATTCCTTTCTGCGTAAGTAGACTATTTAAATCCGTTAAAAATGTTTAGGCGGCAGTTTCTTTGCTTCGTTTCTTGTCTGCACAAGAAATGAAGAGTATGAAACCTACCTAAGCCTCACAATTATGGCCTTTATATTTTCTTTATCATAAATCTCACCGGCCAGACGTCTGGCTTCTTCAACCTTTTTGGCCGTTCCCACCCTGACACGGTACCAAGTTGCGCCATCCTTGACGAAGGGGACGAGGTATGGTTTATACCCCTTTTGCTCCATCTTTCGTATGAAGGCGTTCGCCTCCGATTCGTTCTTGAAAGCGCCTATCTGTATGATATAGGCCTCTCCCCCATTTTTACCGAGAGGAGATTTTAACTCTTTTTGATGGGGACTCTCGGCCTTTAAGGGTTCAGGGGGAGTTGCCTTATTTCCCTTTTGACCCATATCTTGTTTCACAGCCCCATTTTGCACCACTGGAGCAGGCTTACCTAAGGTGAGGGTTCTGTAAAAAGTCAGGTCATTCTCATTTACCCGCCTCTCTTCAACTTTCTCTGCTACTACTGTCTCTCCTCCGCCATCTTCTTTTTGGGAGGAGACCTCTTTATCTCTTAGATGCTTGCCTATGTTATAGGCGGGCATCGACTCTATGGGAGCTGCTTTATCTGCTTGTCCCTTGCCGAGCATGTTGCCCAGGGTGAAGGCGGCCCCGGAGGAGGCAACTATAATTAATATGATCAGGAAGAGATGTGTCCTGTTTAATCTTATTTCCCACCCTTTTTTATCGGCCATTATCCCCTCTACATGCTTTCAGGGGCGCTTACCCCTAATATCTTGAGTGAATTTTTAATAGTTAATCTTATCCCTCCAAGCAGGGCCAGCCTGGCATTGGTAATCGCGTTATCCTCTCCCAGCACCCTATGTTTTTTATAGTAACTATGCAGCTCGGAGGCTATTTCGTTAAGATAATGGGGAACCAGGTGCGGTTCAAGACGAACGGCCATCCTCTCTACCAGGCCGGTGAATTCCGATATCTTCTTAATAAGCCTCAACTCTTCGGGGAGTTTGAGAAGGGCGAGGTTGGCCGTTTGGGGGGAAGGTTTTTCACCCATTCTCTCCTCGGCCTGTCTGAAGATGCTGCATATTCTGGCGTGAGCGTACTGTATATAGTAGACCGGGTTGTCTGATGATTGTTTTTTGGCCAGGTCGACGTCGAAGTCAAACTGGGCGTCGGAACTTCTCATCAGAAAGAAGAAGCGGGCGGCGTCGCTCCCGACGTCCTTTATCAGATCGGTCAGGGGGAGGAATTGGCCGCTCCTGGTCGACATTGATATCATTTCATCCCCCTTCTTGAGGTTGACCAGCTGAATGAGTATGACATCAAGGGCCTCGTCGGGAAGTTTCATCGCCTTAATGGCCGAACGAAGCCTTGAAACATATCCATGATGATCGGCACCCCAGACGTTTACTATCCTTTCAAATCCCCTTTCAAACTTTTCTTTATGATAGGCAATGTCGGAGGCCAGGTAGGTGTAGGCCCCGGTTCCCTTTCTGACAACCCTATCCTTGTCATCTCCAAAGGCGGCGGCCCGAAGCCATAAGGCCCCTTCGCTTTCGTAGACGAAATTCTTTTCCCTCATCCAGTCGACTACCTTCTCTACCGGGCTCTTTTCACCATCCGGGTCTTCAAAGAGGGTATTCTCGCTGTACCAGGTATCAAACTCTACTCCGAATCCCTTAAGATCGTCTTTGATAATATCAAGGATGGTGTCGGCGGTATATTTGGTGAAGAAGGGGAGGTTTTCTTCATCCGAAACCGTAAGGAGGGTTTCCCCCTTTTTATCGATGATCTCTTGGGCGATATTCTTTATGTAATCCCCCTGATAACATTTTTCAGGGAGTTCAATCTCTTTTCCGAGCAGCTGTTTGTAGCGGACAAGGGTGGAGAGGCCGAGGGTTCGCATCTGTTCCCCGGCATCATTTATATAATATTCTCTGGTGACATCGTATCCGGCCCAGTCGAGTATATTGGCCACTACATCCCCCACGGCAGCTCCCCGGCCGTGCCCTATGTGCAAGGGACCGGTTGGGTTGGCACTGACAAACTCTACCTGCACCTTTTTATCCCTGCCGAGCGCAAGTCTTCCGTAGTTGTCCCCTTGGCGGATAACATCCTTTAGGCAGGAATGCCAAAAGGCGTCTTCCATGAAGAAGTTTATAAAACCGGGGCCTGCTAACTCTATCTTCGATATCTCCTTATCCCCCTGACCTAACATATCGATGATAATCTTCCCTACCTCCCTCGGGTTTTTCTTCAACAGGGGGGCGAGTATCATGGCAATGTTAGTTGAGAAATCGCCATGCTTTTCCTCCTTAGGTATCTCTACCAGGAAGTTTTCGGGGATATCCATGGGGGGGAACTTTCCCTCATCTATTGCTTGGCGGCAGGCCTTGTTTATCTTTTTATATATTATATTTTTCATAGTAAAGATGAATATGTAAGTTTTAAAAATCTACCAAACCATTGAGTCGATAGTTTAGCAAACTATTATCGCCGATTTACACTCTTTAAGGAAAAATATTTATTTTTGGGGTTATATCTTGATTTGGACTACTGTCAGGGGGTGGGGAACAGGCTATTCCCCCTGGTCGATGATATCCTTATGGAGCCGAATTAGATCCATATTGTCCGACAGAATTGCCTCGAGAGATTCCTGCACCCTTCTTTGGGCGGGGGCAATGAATATGGCTGCGACCTTCTTTTTGCGGTCCGATTTTAGGGCATCGAGGCAGAAGAGATAGCTTATGACTGTGTCGGCCGCTATCTTGACCAGACGTTCGGCGTGGTACTCCTGATATGTGGAGTCCCCCTTCTCCTTGATGTGCGCGATTCCTTTCTCCAGGGAGGCCCTAAGACCCTTGGCCTTATCAAATATATCTGCTATCGGAGCGAAGTTATTATTCGCCTCATATTCGTCAAGCCTTTCGGAGACGGTTCCGGTGATAACCCCCCCTAGGGCCCCGACCACCTGAAGTTGGCTGGTTCCTTCGTATATATTGGTTATCCGAATGTCGCGGTAGTGCCTCTCTACATTGAACTCGGTTGTGAATCCTACCCCCCCATGTATCTGTAGGGCGTCGTAACAGACCTTGTTTCCCATCTCGGTGGTGAAATATTTGAGAAGGGGGGTGAAAAGGCCGGCGTAGCGGGAATATTTCTGGATATCCTCCTTATATTTATCCTTCAGGGACGGGTCTTCGTCGACCATCTCTTCCATATTTTCTTTTATATCGACTATCCGGGAGGTTTCATACATCAAGGTTCTTCCCCCCTCTATGGCAATCTTCATGTTGGTCAGCATTTCATAGACGGCCGAAAATTCCCGTATCTCCTTTTTGAACTGTATCCGGTCATTGGCGTAAGAGTAGGCCTCCCTATAGGCCGCCTCGGCTATCCCGACCGCCTGGGCGGCAATGGCCAACCTGGCCCCGTTCATCAGAGACATGGTGTAGCGGACCAGCCCCATCTTTCTCTTTCCGAGGAGTTCCGCCTTGGCGTTTTTAAATTGAAGCTCACAGGTGGGGGAGCCTTTGATACCCAGCTTATGCTCTATCCTCCTAATCTTCATATCCGAGTCACGCTCATATATGAATAGGGATATTCCGCGTCCTCCGGCCATACCATTTTCGGAGCGGGCCATAACAAGGGATATCTTGGCGCAGCCGTTGGTGATAAACCTCTTAACGCCGTTTAGATGCCATACCCCATCTTTATCCTCCGTGGCCTTCAGCATGACTGCCTGTAGGTCAGACCCTGCATCCGGTTCGGTCAGGGCCATCGAACCCATCACCTCGCCCGAACAGAATCGGGGGAGGTAACGTTGTTTCTGGTCTTCGTCGGAAAATTTACTGATTGTGTCGGATATGTCCTGCAACCCGAATATATTCATCAGTGAGGCGTCGGCCCTGGAGACTATCTCTATGGCCATGGCGTAGAGGGTTTTGGGCATATTTATTCCACCGTAGCGGCGGGGGATGGTGAAGCCCATAAGTTCGGCCTTGTTGAGGATATCGATGGCCTCGGCGGTTCCCTTGGCGTAGATTACCTCTCCGTCTTTAAACCGGGCGCCTTCGGCATCGACAGCTGGGGCCCTGGGAGCGACGAAGTTTCCCGAGATATCGCCGATTATATCGAGCAGCCGTTTGCAGTTATCCATGGCATCTTCATAATCTTGAGGGGCCTCCGGATATTGTCCCTTGTCGCTGTAATGTCTCTCCTTAAGGTCCAAAACGGCGGAGAGATCCATATTGTTGATATGGAAGAGTATGTCGCTGTTATCGCTGTAAAAGTTTGGCACTTATTTCCTCCTCCCAGTGTTTAGTTGCATAAGTCTGCGTCAGTATCAAGACCAAGAATTTGGCGCGGCCGGCGCGAAGCCAACCGCACCAAAGGCCGGTCGGCTACAGCAAGATTTATGCAATTAAGCACTAAACCTTATTTTTGTAGGCCGCTATCATCTTGGTCAGGATATCGTTAATATCCCCGACTATCCCATAGTGAGCGATATTAAAGATGGGGGCTTCAGGGTCGTTATTTATGGCTATGATACGTTTTGATTCGTTCATCCCCGCTCTATGCTGTATCTGTCCCGATATGCCGCAGGCTATGTATAGATTCGGTCTGACCGTTGTTCCGGTCTGTCCCACCTGATGTTCCTTCTTGAGGAGACCCGAGTCTACAACAGGGCGTGAGGCCCCGACCACCCCTCCCAAAACGGAGGCGAGTTCTGCGACCAGCTTTATTGAATCTGGGTTGGCGGCCCCCATACCTGCTGAGACGATTATCCTGGCTGAGGTGAGGTCAACCGATTTCTCTATTTTGATAACCTCTAATATCTCGCTCAGGAAGAGATCATCTTTTGGGGTATAAGCCTCTTCAACAATTTCAACCTTTTTATTCTTATCGGGGTTGACCATCTTCATTACCCCGCTTCTGACCGTAGCCATGCTTGGCATACTATCGGGGGAGACTATGGTGGCTATTATATTCCCCCCAAAAGCTGGGCGTATCTGCAAAAGCTTATCCTTGTAGGTTTCCCCTTTGAGAGTAAATTCACCTATTTGCAGGTCGGTACAGTCGGCCGTCAGGCCGCACCTGAGTTCTGAGGCAATCCTCGGGGCTATGTCGCGGCCGGTGGTAGTCGCCCCGAAGAGGACGATCTGGGGGGCGTATTTTTTTATGATATGGGAAACCGCATCGGCGTAGGGGAGCGAGAGAAAGAACTCCAGTTCTTCGTTGTCTATGTAGTAGACTTTGTCACAACCGTAATGACCAAGGAGTTTAAGCTCCTCCTCCATCTCATATCCGACTGCCGCCGCCTCTAAGGAGACCCCAAGTTGGTCGGCCAGTTCCCTCCCTTTGGAGATTAATTCGAGGCTTACATTGGCTATCTTCCCTTCGAACTGCTCTATAAAGACCATCAGGCCGTTTGCCATACCTCTATTATCCGATTATATATTCTTCAGTAAGTTCATGGATTAGGGCATCGATTGCCTCTTTGTCGGCCCCGACCATCTTGGTGTCTCCGGCAGTTAGAACCACGCTCTCTATCTCCTTGACCTTGGTTGGAGAACCGGATAGCCCGCACAGCGAGACATCGGCCCCTATGGTATCGGCATCCCATTCCTTGATATGGGTGATAACCCCCTTGTCGTTAACGGCAGGCGCGGGGGAGGGGTCTTTTTTAGTCGTTAGATTTTTGTAGGCCATAACCTTCTTCACGCTGGCCGGACGGGGTTCGTTGGCCTCGTCTGTAACGGTCAGGAGAACCGGATATCCGGCTTTGACTATTTCAATCCCGTTTTCAATGGAACGTTTGACTGTTATGAAACTATTGGTAACCTCAACGACTTCGGAAACAAAGGTTAGCTGATTGAGACCGAGTTTTTCGGCTATTTGTGGCCCGACTTGGGCGGTATCTCCGTCTATGGCCTGACGGCCGGAGAGGATAATATCGAATTGTCCCATTTTCCTGATGGCGGCTTGGAGGGCATAGGAAGTGGCCAGAGTGTCGGCCCCGGCGAATCTTTTATCGGAGAGGAGAACCCCTTCATCGGCCCCCCTGAATATGGAGTCTTTTAAAACCTCGACCGCTCTGGGAGGGCCCATTGTAAGAACGGATAGTCGCCCGCCAAGGGTCTCTTTTATTTTGAGCCCCTCTTCGAGGGCGTTCATATCTTCGGGGTTGAATATGGCGTTGAGGGCGGCCCTGTTTACGGTGCCATCCTCCTTCATCGTATCCCCCTTGATATTGTGGGTGTCGGGAACCTGTTTGACCGTTACCAATATATTTAAACCCATACGACGTCTCCATATATGTTTATATTTACAGCCTCCTAACGATAACAGAAAAGGTAGTGACCCGCAAAACAAATTGGTTTTTCTTCTTACTTTCTTGTGCAGACAAGAAAGTAAGCAAAGAAACTGCCGCCTGCTGATTTTTTTAACGGCTTGAAACTAAGCCTCCTTAAAGCGCCTCAAAAACTCGCTTTGCTCAGACAGTTTGAGGCTTATTTCTTTAAAGAGCCTGTTTCAATCCTAAAAATCAGATGGCGGGAATTGGGATGAAGTGGCCTTTGGCTTTTGAATTATATTACGGTTACTCAGTGTCTCTGTGGTTAATAATCTTTTCTCAGGTTAAAAAAATCCTGTCCAATCCCGTTCATTCCCCGATAAAGGCATTCGAGGACAGGCCTGTCTAAAGCTTTTTCGGGTCTTTACTGTTTTTCGTGGTTTATCAAAAATAAAGATCTCTCCTTACAGTCGAGATGACAATTGGCAGGGTATCTACTCTTACCCGATTTTGATTTGATTTAAGGCCTCCTTTGGGATAACCTTCTATCAGGCTGTAAAGTTAGTTTCTCGCCGTTTGGCCGTTCCTTTTTGGTTCATATTTTTAATATCTTGTTTCGGAGAAACAGATGTCTGAGTTAAGAAAAGACCCTGTTGTCGGGAGGTGGGTTATCATTTTGAAGAGCCGGGGAAAGAGACCTCTTGAGCCTTATATACCGACCGATTCGGGGCGCAGCACTTTTTGTCCCTTCTGTTATGGGAATGAATCGAAGACCCCTAAGGAGATTATGGCTGTCCGTCCTGATGGTTCCTCACCTAATGCTTCTGGCTGGAAGGTTAGAGTTGTTCCCCATAAGTATCCTCTGCTTCAAATAGAGGGAGAATTGAGTAAGGTGGGAGAGGGGATATATGACAAGATGAATGGGGTTGGGGCACATGAAATTATTATAGAGACCCCGGAGCATGGTCTTCGAATGGAGGAGCTTTCCGAGGATGACATACGAGATATATTGATTGTTTTTAGGGAGAGGATTGTTGACCTTGCCAAAGACAAGCGTTTCAAATATATACTCATATTTAAAAATCATGGAATGGAGGCGGGAGATACTGTAGACCATAGCAACAGCCAACTTATAGCCCTTCCCATTATCCCCGATCTTATCAGAGAACAGATTGAGGGAGCCTTTGAGCATTATAAATTGAAGGACAGGTGTATATTCTGCGATGTCATAAATCAGGAGCTTAGAGAAAATATAAGGGTCGTATCTGAGAATGATAATTTTGTGGCCATCGCCCCCTATGCCTCACGTTTCCCATTTGAGGTGGCCATATACCCCAAAAAGCATTGCGCCTTTTATGAGAATAATGGTGTTAATACATACAAGTCTCTGGCCAACATAGTGAAGGATACCTTGGAACGTCTTGGGATAGTGCTCAATAATCCCCCCTACAATATGATTCTCCATACCTCCCCCACATCCGGTAGTCATAACGAATATTACCACTGGCATATAGAGATTATGCCTAAGGTGACTATGGTGGCCGGGTTTGAATGGGGTTCCGGTTTTCATATCAATCCAACCTCCCCTGAAGATGCAGCCAGATATCTTAGAGAGGCCAAGTAGTGAAGGTCGTTATCGCCTCTTCCGAAATGCGTCCCTTTGCCAAGACAGGAGGGCTGTCAGATGTTGTGGCCGGCTTGTCACTGGCCGAGGCGAGACTTGGGGTTGACGTGCTGACAATTATTCCTCTCTACGCCTCTGTCGATAGGGACAGGTACTGTATAACCGACACAGGGAAGTTTGTCGATGTGACCATGGGGGAAATGATCAGGCGGGGGACTATTTTTGAGGGGATAAGCGAAGAGGGATTAAAATCAATCTTCATAGGGAGTGACGAATATTTTGACCGTGAAAGTCTGTATGGTTCGCCCCGGGGAGACTATAAAGATAACGACGAAAGGTTCTCCTTTTTTTCTTTGGCCATTTTGGAGACGCTGAAGTTAATCGGTTTTACCCCTGATGTTATACACCTTAATGATTGGCAGACTGCCCTTGTCCCCCTCTACCTAAAGACAAGCTACAAGGACGACCCATTTTTTAAGAAAACGTCTACCCTTTTTACCATACACAACCTGGCCTATCAGGGGCTCTTTCCGAAACCGTCCCTTAAAAAGGCAGGAATAGGTGAGGGACTTTTTACTTCGGAGGGGGTTGAGTTTTACGGGCAAGTTAACTTTATTAAAGGGGGACTTCTCTTGGCCGATATCCTCAATACGGTCAGCCGGAGATATAGTCTCGAGATACAGGAACAAGAGTTTGGGGCCGGACTGGAGGGGCTGCTCAAAAGGAGGCGGGACGACCTGCATGGGGTGGTAAACGGAATAGATATCGATTGTTGGAATCCTGAAAGAGACCCCCTTATTCCCCAAAATTATTCAATCTCTGATATAAGTGGCAAAAGAGACTGTAAAATGGCCCTCCTTGCGGAGTTTGGATTTAAAGGGGGGAGAGATTGGCCTCTTATGGGAATGGTCTCCCGTCTGATAGACCAGAAAGGATTTGATCTTCTTCTCAAGGTTATGGATAGGCTAATGGAGATAGACGTCAGGCTTGTCATCCTTGGTTCGGGGGAGGGGAAATATGAACAGGCCTTGACCGCTTTGGCCGAAAAATATCGGGATAGGTTGGGGGTGGTGATAGGGTTTGACGATCCTTTGGCTCACAGAATAGAGGCCGGGGCTGATATCTTCCTAATGCCCTCCTATTACGAGCCGTGCGGTCTTAACCAGATGTATAGTTTGAGATATGGGACAGTTCCCATAGTTCGGGACGTCGGAGGGCTCAGTGATACGGTTGAAGATTATCGTTTAAAAGGGGGGGGAACGGGGATAAAATTCAGCGAGTATAATGAAGAGTCTCTATTGGCGGCCATCCGGGAGGGACTTAAGCTCTACCACGATAAGAAAACTTGGCGGGGCATTATAAGGCGCGGCATGAAAAAAGATTTTTCTTGGGGACGTGCGGCCCGGGAGTATATAGGACTATATAGGTTGGCTATGGCCAAGGGGGAGGGGGATGATGAGTAGCGATATAATTGATGTTGAGATATTAAGAGAGATTGGGAGGATAGCCAATTCCGATATCCATATAGATGAGCGGTTAAAGGTTATTATATCGGTCATTATCGAGAAGACCGGGGCCGATGCCTCCTCTATCCTGCTGCTGGACCAACATGATAATAACCTTATTTTTAAGGCCACTCAGGGGTTAAATCCAGACCTCATCAACAAAATAAGAATTCCGGTGGATAAGGGGATTGTAGGGTATGTTGTGCGCAACAAGGAGATAGTTGCCCTGTCTGTTGCCGCGGATGACCCGAGGTTTGAGCCTGTACCAGGTATCGGCGAGGAGAGATTTAAGTCGGTCTTGGCCGTTCCTATACTGCATAAGGGGCTGGCCATAGGACTCATATACAACCAGACTGTAGCAGAGAAGACCTACACCAAGAGGGAAATAGAATTACTGGAGGTGATTGCCGAGCAGGTTACCGGGGTAATCAGAAATTCTCAACTCTACGAAAAGACATGTCAACACCTCTCGTCACTATTATCTTTAAACTACTTTAATGAGAGGGTCAACTCATCAACCAATACAGGCGATCTACTGAATGACTTGGCTGGGGAGTCGCTGAAAATGGTCAAGGGGGATGCCTCTGTTGTTTGGATTGTTGCCGAGGATAAACTTGTCCCAATGGCCCATGCGGGGGGGGACATCGGCGGGCCGGTAATATATGAGCCTATCAAAATCGGAGAGGGGCTTATAGGGAAGGTGGCCGAGGAAAGGAAGGGTTTGATAGTCAACAGCCCGGATGTTTGGGGAGAGGATATGTTTGTCAGGGCGGCATCCCCTAAAGCCGTAATCGTTGTGCCGTTGCTGGTTGGTAAAAAGGTGGTTGGGGTGCTGGCGGTGGCCGACAAGGTGGGAGCGGAGAGAGGCGACTATATAGGCTTTGAGCCGGAGGAACTTGAGATACTCTCCAGCCTCAGCGTATACGCAGCCATGGCGATTAATCGGCTGGACATCTACAAAAAACTTGAGCGGGTCAGCGCGGAGAGGGAGAAGAAGATAAAGGAGTTGGCCATTCTCCATGAGATAGGTGTGGCCATCCAGACCGTTCCAGATTTTAATACCCTTATCAGGCTTATCCTGGGGTGTATTACCGTAGGCGACGGGTTGGGTTTTAATAGGGCTATGCTCTTTCTGGTTAATGATGAAACCAATATGCTTGAAGGAACGATGGGGTTGGGCCCCGATTCTATGGATGAGGCGGTGGATATATGGAGGAGTATGCCCAAGATAGATAATCTTGTTAAATGGCTGCTGACTCACGATTATAAAGATCAGGGAACAGGAACCCATCTCAATAATTTGGTCAAGAATATAAGGGTGCCGATTGACAGCAGCGGCGGTATATTGCCGATGACCCTTATAAAAGGGAAATCATTTAATGTCCCCGATGCCTCCCAACACCCCTATATAGATAGAGACTTTATTGAGAAGATCGGAACAAACTCATTTGCCGTAGTCCCCATTATTGTCAGGGAACAGCATATTGGGGTGATACTGGTTGACAACTGTTATACCGAGAAGGAGATTACAGAGGGGGACATTGAGTATCTTGTCCACTTTACCAGCTATATAGGGCTGGCCATACATAACCGCCGGCTCTTTAAGAAATTAAGAGAATCGCATAATGATATATTGGTGATACAGAATAAACTCCTCCGTTCCGAAAAACTATCTGCCCTCGGGGAGTTGACTGCCGAGTTGGTGCACGAACTAAAGAACCCGCTGATGGTCATAGGGGGTCTGACCAGAAGGATAATCAGTAACCCTAATATTGACCCGGACAAATACGACAGATATAACAGGGCCATACAGGATGAGGTTTCAAGGATTGAAAAACTCCTGAAGGAGATACAGACAAATTCGAGACTGGTGACGACCGAGTTGGCCGAAACGGATATCAATATGCTTATTGAGGATATTATATTCTTCTACGAACATACTTCTCGCGACCGTATGGTCGATATCGTCAAAGAATTGTCTAATGACGTGGGGAGGTGCCTGATAGATGCGGACCGTTTTAAACAGGTCATCATCAACCTTGTTCATAATTCAATGGATGCCATGCCCGGGGGGGGGACCCTGACTATTAAAACCGAACCGGTTAAGGATGACTACAACAATGGTATCATGCTCACTGTTATGGATACGGGGACAGGTATTCCCCCTAATGTCATAGACAGAATTTTTGATCCATTTTTTACCACCAAGGATGATGGGACGGGACTTGGTTTGGCCATGAGCAAAAAGATTGTTGAGGCGCACGGAGGAACGATAGATTATAGGGGCCGGCCGGGAGGAGGGGCAATCTTTACTATTTATATACCCAAGGTTGGAGAGGGGAGTATGTTGGTTCAGGCCAATATAAGCTCGAAGAAGGTAAGGCACCATTAACGGCAGCTAAGGGAGGTTACAATGGGCAAAAAGTGCATTCTGGTTGTGGATGATGAGGAGAATATTAGGTTTCTCTATAACGAGGAGCTCCATGACATGGGTTTTTCGGTTGAGCTGGCCAAGAATGCGGCCGAGGCCGAGGAGAAACTGCGTGATAAAAAGCCGGATCTTATAATACTCGACATCAAGATGCCAGATGTTGACGGGATAGAGTTGTTGAACCGAATAAGATCAAACGATACTACCACCCCGATAATAATATCCTCTGCCTATAACGACTATAAGCAGGATTTTAATGTTTGGGGGGCCGAGGCCTATGTCGTTAAATCCTCCGACCTGACGGAGCTTAAGGGGGAGATTAAACGGATACTATGGGGGGACAACCCCTAAATTACTCCTCGACCTGTTTTTTCCTTCTCTGGGCGTAGGCATCCTTGACGAATGTGTAAGGGTCAAAGGCGTCCTTAACAAATTTCTCATACCTATCTATGTTGAGAGAGGTGTCATTAACTACCCTAAAGGTCTTGAGCACCGTCCTCGTTTCGGGATTATCCCTATAGAAATACGTTTCAGGCTCAAGGTAGTAGTCGCCGGTTAGCCCGGCCATGTCCCTGAGAGAGGAGGGGCCTACTATGGGGAGGGTGATATATATGCCGTGCCCCAAACCATAGTGTCCGAGGGTTTGCCCAAAATCCTCATCCTGTTTCTCAAATCCCATTTTTTCGGCCGGGTCCATAAAGCCGAGAAGACCTACGGTTGTGTTGATGGCAAAACGGCTCAGCTCTATGCCGGCCGATTTTGGTTTCAGCTGCAGGGCCGAATTGACAAACCTGACCGGAAAGCCGAGGTTTGAAAAGAATCTTTTAACCCCAAGTCTCCCCCTTTCCGGGACTATATAAGCATACCCTTTGGCGGTTGGTTTTAAGACCCAAAAATAGAGCTTGTCGTTGAATGTGAAGATTACCCTGTTGATTGGTTCAAGGGGGTCGTATATTGTAGCCCCCTTGGCGGTATCTTGCCCATTATATGACTCCCCCTCAAATTCATCAAAAGTGTCGAAGGGGTCTTTTGGAGTTTCTTCCCCCTCTGCCCCATCAGTTTCAAATTTATCAAAATTGCCGAAGGGGTCTTTATCGGTTTCAGTTTCCTTGTCCAATCCCTCTAAGGGGTCTTTGTTGCGGCCGATCTCTGGGTGCCAAACCCAGTCGGGAAATTCAGCGCCCATGGAGGGTGGTATAGAGGAGAAGAGAAGGGGTATGATTAGAAGCTGAATGATTAATATCTTTTTTCCGTATCTCTTCATAGCGGACTTTCTTTTTCGAGTTGTCCTTCAGGGCCGAATGGTTTAAGAAGCATTATAAGGCTAGGCAGTAGGGTCAGGGCAGCTACTATAGCCATTACCATGGCCAGACCGGTTAAGAGACCGAACAGGACACTCGGGATGAAGTTTGAGAGGACCAGTATTGAAAAGCCTATGATGATGGCAATCGAGGTGTAATACATGGCGTTGCCTATGCTGGCGTGGCATCTGAACATGGTATCCATATAATTCCGGTCAAGCTGAAACTCCTCTTCAAACCTGTGTATATAGTGGATGGTATCATCTACGGCTATGCCGACCGCGATGGCTACTATGGTTATGGTCATCATATCGAGCGGTATCCCGAAAAGGCCCATTACTCCCAAAACCATGCCTGAAGAGAGGATATTGGGGAAGATGGCGATAAAGGATATCTTAAAAGAGCGGAAGAGAACTAGGAACATAAGCATAAGGGCGGCTATGGTGAATCCGATTGTCTCAATCTGCGAGTGGTAGAGGCTCTGGAGCATATTGTTGTAGAGAACCATTACCCCTGTCAGACGGGCCTGCCCCTCCTTCAGTCCCAACTCATGGGTGAGGTCGTACTTAATCTTTTTTAAGAGGGCGTCCCTCCGGAGAGAAGGCATAGAGTCTTTTATACGGATCGATATGCGGGCCTGATTATCCTTGGGGGAGGCGTAGGGATCGACTATTATATCCTTAAACTCCTGGGGCAGTTCGTTTATAAGGAGGGTCATATCCAGGTTATCAAGGGATTTTCCCTCATTTATCTTTTTAATAACGTCGAGCATAGTCTTGAGTGAGAGGACCTTGCCCACCTCTTTTATCCCGTCGAGGTAGGTGTGAACCTTTTCGACAGTCTCTAACTTGTCGGGGGTATACCAGTAGGTGGTGTCCTTCTCTGCCCGGTCAAACTCTTCAAAATCAGCAAACAGTTCGTCCCCATTAACGACGTTGGCTTTTTCGGCCGTCGGGGTTTCTTTTGGTTGTTCAAAATCTATGGTCAGATCAAGCGGGGTGGTTCCCCCCAATCTCTGGTCTATCATCTTCATACCCCTATAGATCTCGGTCGATTCTCTAAAATAATCTATGAAACTATTTTCCATCTCTATCCTGGATATCCCGACGAAGGTCAGGATTAAGATGAGGGCTGCGGCTACATATATCGTTGGGGCGTGGTCTCTGGTAAATCTGGCATAGAAGGAGGTCAGCCTCTCCCCGAATTCCCTCTTCGGTTTGTATTCCCCTTGCGGCAGAAGGGTTAGCACGACGGGAAATAGGATAAAGGTTACGGCCATAGATACAACCAGTCCTATCGACATCATCCAACCGAAATTTATAACCGGAAGGATGTCGGAGTAGATGAGAGAGGCAAATCCGGCTATCGTTGTTGTGGTTGTGAATATGCAGGGGGTAATCATGGCCCGGACACTGTCGAAGACCAGTTCCTTATGGTCTCTCTCCGGCTCTTCATTGTAAAGCTCATTATATTTGACTACGAGGTGAATTGTTAAGGCCATTGTTATGACTAGCTGGAGCGATATAAAATTTGAGGATATGACCGTTACCTGCCACCCGAATAGGCTGACCAGACCGGCCATAGCTATAACCGAAAAGGCGCAGCAGAGCATCGGCAGGATAACCCATCTGGTCCTCCTGAAGATTGTCCCCATGGTGATAATAAGGAGGAAGATCATCCCTATCCCGAACGTCTTGATATCATTCTTGACGAAGGTGATCATATCGTCTGATATCATCGGTACCCCCCCCAGAAAGAGCTCCCCCGAGTCTTTATACCTCTCCATTATGGTCCTGACATCGGCGATATCCTTGTGCATCTGTTCATTCGCCCTATCCTTAAGAATCAGATATTCGGCGGTTAATTCTTCCAGCTCTCTATCCTCGTCCGGGGTTATAGTATCGTCATGCCTATTCATGATGAGGGCGGAACGCCTCTTAGCCACCTTGTCGTAGGCCTCATCCTTGGTGAAGTTTATCTGTATGGTGCACGACTTAAGGTCTTCACTGACAAGGAGTTCTCTATAGATCGGGCTTTCCCCTATCTCCTTTTTGGCCATCTCTGTATCTACCCATTGTGTCTCAAGGGTCTTCAGGTTGTTCTTAATCTCCGACAGGGGGACGGGCGGGGTGCTGAGGAGGGGGACATCAAGTATGGTCACTACCGAGGAGACCCTCTCCAGCCCCCTGAGCTCTTCCCTCAGTTTCTTTATCTCATTAAGAGATTCGGGGGAGAAGAGTTCTTTCTTGGGCGTGTAGGTCATTAGGACGAACTCTAAGGTGGCGTATCTGTCATTTATTTTTCTGGAATATCTTAGGTCTTTATCATGTTCCAGGATAAGCGAGTCGGCCGAGGCATCAAGCCTAAAGTTTCTTATCTGAAGGCCGAGGAGGGTAAATATTATCAGCAAAAGGGCGAGGGTTATTTTTGGTCTGTCTAATATAACCTTACGGTATATCCTGGCGTATATGGATGGTTCTTTCATTTTTAGTTGGCAGAGAAGTTGGTGTTGGTCGTCGGGTTGACCTAGGTGTTAGTCTTGGATGTCTTATTCTTAAGTTCTTTTAAGAAATCACCCACCGAATTTTTACTTAAGAACTGGTTATACTGCGCCCTGAATG
>JAHJSF010000089.1 GCA_018830405.1 Nitrospinota bacterium
GAGGATGGAGGTTATAAATATTGGCGGGGTAGAGATAATAAACGATGCCTACAATGCCAATCCGGCCTCGATGGATATGGCCATAGCTACCCTAAATGGTATAAATTCCAGGGGGAGAAAGGTCTTGGTTGCGGGGGATATGCTCGAACTGGGAAGTGAGTCAATTAATGCCCACATGGATTTGGGGCGGAAAGTGGCCTCATCCATGGGGATAGACCGCTTTTGTACCTATGGAAAGCTGGCGGCCATAGCGGCTGAATCGGCCATAGACAGCGGAATGGAGGCCGATTTGGTTATTTCTTCCAATAGTCATAAAGATATAGTAGCCTTTCTCGATGGTTACCTTAGAGAGGGGGATATTCTCTTGGTCAAGGGTTCGAGGGGGAATAGGTTAGAGGAAGTTATACGGGGTCTATCGGATATAAGAGGAGATAAATAATGCTCTATAAGGTACTCTATTCATTCAAGGATCAATTCTCCTTCCTCAATGTATTTCAATATATATCGTTTCGGACAACCTATGCTATTATTACCGCCCTCCTGCTGAGCCTTATCGCCTCCCCCTACATTATCAGGCGGCTCAAAAAATATCAGATTGGGGAGGAGATAAGCCAATACGGACCGGAATCACATCATGTCAAAAAGGGGACCCCCACCATGGGGGGGGTATTGATAATATTTTCCCTTATCATTCCCACAATATTGTGGGCCGATATAACCTCGCCAGCCGTTATCGGCATGATCCTCTCCACACTCCTTTTCGGGGCAATAGGTCTGGTGGATGACTACCTGAAACTGAAGAAGAGGGGGGAGGGTATGTTGGCCGGGGAGAAATTTCTCCTACAGGTGGGGGCGGCCATGGTCGTTATCCTCTATCTTTATATTTATACCGGCTACAGCAGCTTTATTACCACCCTCGGGGTTCCTTTCTTCAAGAAGATTAAGATCGATTTAGGGGGGTGGTATTTTGTGGTGGCCATATTCATCATAGTCGGAACCTCAAATGCGGTCAATCTGACAGATGGTCTTGATGGGCTGGTTATCGGCCCGGTAATCATAGCCCTGGCCGCCTACATGTTTATCTCCTATGTATCGGGGCATTACGGTTTTGCCAATTATCTCAATATTCAGTATGTCAAAGGGGCGGGGGAACTGGCCATATTCTGCGGGGCGGCCATTGGGGCCAGTTTCGGCTTCCTCTGGTATAACACCTATCCGGCTGAACTCTTTATGGGGAATGTCGGTTCGACTGCCCTGGGAGGGATGCTGGGGACTATTGCCATTATTACCAAACATGAGCTTCTCCTTATTATTATAGGGGGGATATTTGTTATAGAGGCCCTATCGGTAATCATCCAGGTGGCCTCATTTAAGCTGCGAGGAAAACGGGTCTTCAGGATGGCTCCCCTTCATCACCATTTTGAGAAGTTGGGGTGGCCGGAGCCCAAGGTTATTGTCCGTTTTTGGATTGCGGCCATACTCCTTGCCCTTTTGAGCCTAAGTACCCTGAAACTCAGATAGTTTTTGTTTGTTTAGTTTAAACCTCATTCAGGCGAATAGAGAAATCAAATGTTATTGGACAATCTTAAAGATAAAAGGGTTATCGTTGTCGGGTTCGGCCGGAGCGGTGTCTCGGCGGCCAATCTTCTCTACAGCCGCGGGGCAGTTGTTTCTGTTACCGATAGCCGTGGGGAGGGAGACCTCGGCTCAGGTCTCTCTTTGCTTAAGGGGAACCCCAAACTATTCCTTGGGGGACATGATGGGATAGATATATCTCTATTTAATCTGGCCGTGGTCAGCCCGGGGGTTCCTTGGGATTCTGAGTTCTTGGTTTCCCTTAGAGATGCCGGGATTAAGGTTATAAGTGAGCTTGAACTTGCCTCATACTACACAGATAAACCGATCATTGCCATTACGGGGACAAACGGGAAGACAACCACCTCAACCTTGGTCAGGGATATGTTGGTTGCCGGCGGGAAGCGGGTCTTTCTCGGCGGGAATATAGGTGTCCCCCTCAGCGAATATATTATAGGGGGAGAAGAAGTGGATTATCTAGTCTGCGAGGTTAGTACCTTTCAGATGGAGGGGGCAGATCTATTCCACCCCTATATATCGACCATACTTAATATCACCGAAGACCATCTCGACCGTCATGCCGATATGGATGAATATATTACCCTTAAAAAGAGGGTATATCTGAATCAGGGGGAGGGGGATTTTTTTCTCCTCAATCTCGATGACCCGATTGTGTCTTCGTTAGACACGCCCCCCTTTGTGACCAAACATTCATTCAGCCGAACAACTACTACTATAGCCAACGGGGCTTTTCAGTCTGGGGATGAGCTCTTCCTGAGTGACGGCGGTGTCCCCCATACATTATGCAATATAGAAAAACTTAAGATTAAGGGGGTTCATAATGTAGAGAATGTTCTAGCGGCCGCAGCTATAGCCTATATCTGCGGTGTTTCCGTAGAAGATATAAGAAGGGCTGCCGTCTCCTTTAAGGGGATAAAGAACAGGATGGAGTTTGTTGATGCTATCGACGGCATTACCTTTATAAACGATTCCAAGGGGACCAATGTCGGGGCGGCCGTCCGCTCCATCGAGAGTATAGATACACCTCTAATATTGATTGCCGGCGGTAAGGATAAGGGGGGGGACTATACCCCTCTCAAGGAGGCGATAGAGAGGAAGGTTAAGGAGGTAGTCCTTATCGGAGAGGCTAGTGACCGTATCTCCTCATTCCTGCCGAAAACAGTTTCCCAGACAATGGCATCTTCTCTGCAGGAGGCTGTAGAGATAGGCTACAAGAGGGGAAAAGAGGGGGACACCGTTCTTCTCTCACCGGCCTGTTCCAGTTTTGATATGTTTAAAAGTTATGAGGATAGGGGAAACCACTTTAGAGAGGCCGTTAAGGCCATTAGAGAGGGGAGGGGGAATAATGAGTAGAAGGGGGTGTGATCATTATCTTCTCGGCGCCGCAGTCACGCTTGTGTCGATAGGGGTAGTCATGATCTACAGCACCACCTCGGCCATCTCCCTCAAAACATATGGAGACTCCTACTACATATTTAAGAAACATCTTTTATGGGTGGGGGTAGGGGGTATAGTCATGTTCCTGGCGAGGTATATAGATTACCATAGGATAAGAGTTTTTACCTACCCGCTACTCTTTATCTCATTTTTCCTTCTTCTCATAGTTATCATTCCCTCTGTAGGGACGAAGGTTGGGGGAGCCAGAAGGTGGCTTCGATTCGGCGGCTTCTCCTTCCAACCGGGGGAGTTGGCCAAGGTTTCCATTATAATATTTCTAGCCCATTCCCTGACCAAGAGGAGGGATGAACTGAAAGAGTTTGTTCAAGGTTTTCTTCCAAATATATTTGTGGTTGGTCTCTGTTGTCTACTTATATTGGTGGAACCAGATCTCGGAACGGCCTTCCTTATCTTCGTTGTATCTATGTTCGTAATGTATATGGGAGGGGTGAGCATTCTTCATCTGATAGGTCTGGTCGGGGTAATCTCTCCTATGGCCTATTTTGCCGTCTTTAATGTAGAATACCGCCGCCGTAGGATAATGGCCTTTGTTGACCCGTGGAAGGACCCTCTTGGAAGCGGTTTTCAGATTATTCAATCACTTATTTCTTTTGGTCGAGGGCATATTGCCGGGGTGGGGATAGGAGAGGGGAAACAGAAACTATTCTTCCTGCCTGAGGCCCATACCGATTTTATATTCTCGGTTATCGGCGAGGAGTTGGGGTTGATAGGGTCGGTTCTTACCCTATCCATCTTCTTTTTGCTTGTTGCCAGGGGGATAAGGATATCTCTTAAGGCCCCTGACCTCTATGGCAAGTATCTTGCCTTTGGCATAACGGTTATGCTGGCCTTGCAGATTGTACTTAATATTTGCGTGACTATTGGTCTATTCCCTCCCAAGGGGATACCACTCCCCCTTATAAGTGTCGGGGGGAGCTCTCTGGTTGTAGCTATGGGGATGATAGGTATACTTCTTAATATATCGGAGCAGGTAAGATGAGGGTTGTTATTGCGGGAGGGGGGACAGGGGGGCACCTCTTCCCGGGTATTGCCATGGCCCATCAGTTTAAGGACGATGACCCTTCAAGTCAGGTCCTATTTATAGGAACCAAGAAGGGGATTGAGAGTAGGGCTGTTCCCAAGGAAGGTTTTCCCATAGCCTACATCGATATTTCGGGTATCAAGGGGAAGTCTCCGGTGAAGGTTATGGTTGCGCTCATCAAGTTGCCCTTGTCGGTTGTTCAATCTATACAGCATCTTATTCGTTTTCGTCCCGATATAGTGATAGGGGTCGGGGGATATTCTTCCGGGCCGGTTTGTCTATCTGCCTTTCTTCTCGGGATTCCGGTTGTTATACATGAACAGAATATGTCTCCCGGCCTGACCACATCGATACTTGGTAAGATTGCCAAGGTGATTCTGGTCTCCTTTTCAGGGACGGCCAAATCTTTTCCCGGGCGGGATGTCCGCTATGTCGGGAACCCGATAAGGAGAGATATCAGGTTAAAAGAGGGGGTAAATGGCCGAGAGAAGAATGGTTCTTTTACCATATTTATTTTTGGGGGGAGCCAGGGGGCCCACACCCTTAATAGGGGGGTAGTGGATGGTTTTCCCTACCTTGAAGAGATAAAGGATAGATTACACTTTATACACCAGACGGGAGAGAAAGACTTTGTATACATTAAGTCTGCCTACGAGAAGAATGGTTTTTCGGGGGAGGTATCTCCCTTTATAGACGATATGGCCGATGCCTATAGCAGGGCCGACCTGGTTATAAGCCGATCGGGAGGGAGTGCCTTGGCCGAGATTATGGCTATGGGGAAACCATCCATACTGATTCCCTTCCCCTATGCTACAGAAAACCACCAATATTATAATGCCTTAGAGGTGGCCAATGGTGGGGGGGCAAAAATAATATTAGATGCTGATGTGTCGGGGGAGTTTATGGCCTATACGATCAAGGAATTTATGGCCGACAGAAAGGGTCTTTTGGAGATGGGCTTGGCCAGTAAGCGCCTCGGTAAACCGCTGGCGGCCGAGAAGATAGTCAATATATGTAAAGGTTTAGTATAAAAAAGGTACCAGCCTTCAAGAGCCTTTGTTTTTTGGTCCCTTGTTGATATTATCTGACTGTTGTATAGCCCATGAAGGTATTTGATAACGATTTTGGAACGATAGGAAGAGCTTAAAATGCACGACAAAAAGAGATCCATTCATTTTATAGGGATAGGCGGTTCAGGTATGAGCGGGATTGCTGAACTCCTTATAAAACTTGAACATAATGTCAGTGGTTCGGATATGGCCAGAACCAAGGTGACCGAAAGATTAGCCAATCTGGGGGCTAAAATATATATAGGTCATGCGGCCGAAAATGTTTCCGGGGCAGATGTGGTGGTTGTCTCCTCGGCCGTCAGCAGGGACAACCCTGAAGTTATATCGGCCAAAAGGCAGGCAATTCCGGTTATAATGCGGGCCGAGATGCTGGCTGAACTGATGCGTCTAAAGTATGGCATTGCAGTTGGGGGGAGTCATGGCAAGACGACTACGACCTCTCTGATTGGTTCAGTATTGCTGGCCGGAAAGCTTGACCCGACAGTGGTGATAGGGGGGAGACTTAACAATAGCGGGACGGGGGCCAGGCTCGGGGAGGGGGAATATCTGGTGGCCGAGGCGGATGAGAGTGACGGGTCTTTCCTAAAGCTTATGCCGACCATAGCGGTGGTAACCAATATAGATTATGAACATATCGACCATTATGGGAGCCGAGAGGTTCTGGTAAGCACGTTTTTAGATTTTATAAATAAGATTCCCTTCTACGGGACGGCCATCGTCTGTATAGACAATGATGACCTCCGCAATCTAATGGTCAACTATGAAAAGCGTTATCTCTCCTACGGTTTTTCTGAGGATGCTGATATAAGGGCCGAAGACATTACTATCAAAGGGGAATCAAAGTCTTTTGATATCCTATTCAAAGGGGAGAATTTGGGGAGAGTCGAGCTTCACCTGCCCGGAAGGCATAATGTATTAAATGCCTTGGCAGCCGTCGGGGTTGGCCTTGAGCTTGGTGTTCCGTTTGAGGCGATTCAGCGGGGACTTGAGTCTTTTGCCGGGGTTGAGCGGCGGTTCCAGTTCAAGGGGGAGCGTGACGGGGTAACCATTATTGATGATTATGGGCATCACCCTACGGAGATTGCCGCTACGCTTAGCGCGGCTAAAGAGGTTTGGCCCGAGAGGAGGATTATAGCTGTCTTTCAGCCACACCGCTATAGCCGCACCAGAGACCTTAAGGGGATGTTCACGGATACATTTCTTAATTCAGATATCCTTTTTATTACCCCCATATATTCGGCCGGCGAAAAACCGATAGAGGGGATAGATGCCTCTACAATTGTCAAAGAGGCCCAAGAGGGGGGAGTGGATAATGTAACTTTAGTGAAAGACCTTGATGATGTTGTGACCCGACTAAGGGAGATAACCAAACCGGGGGATGTAGTCATTACCATGGGGGCGGGAGACGTTGTGAAGGTTGCAGGGAAATATCTTGAGTAAAGATTTGGAAGGTATCTTTAGGGATATTAAAGGGAAGAAACGGGTTGATTATCCCTTGAGCAAACTCTCCTCTTTCCGTGTGGGGGGGAAGGGGGATATGGTGGTTTTTCCCAACGACGTGGATGACCTTCTTCTCCTACGTAAGATAGCCACTGAGAATGCTATTACGCTGACACTCATAGGGTTTGGCAGTAATCTCCTTATCCGTGACGGTGGGATTAGAGGTCTGACGGTTATACTCAGAAAGGGCTTCAAAAATATAGATGTTGTCGGGGAAAAGATTGCGGCCGGTGCAGGGATAGGACTTCAGGAATTGGCCAAAGAGGCGGCCAAACATTCTTTGAGCGGCCTGGAATTTGCCGCCGGAATACCAGGGACACTTGGCGGGGCAATTGCCATGAATGCCGGAACCGATAAGGGGGAGATTAAGGATATTTTGAGCCGCCTTACCCTCTTGGATGAGAGGGGTGAACTTTTAGAGATTAAGGGTTCTGATATCAGTTTTGGCTATCGAAGGGCCAATCTGCCTAAAGATGGGATAGTCGTTGAGGCGGAGTTGGAACTGACCAAGGGGAACATAGAAGAGATTGAAAGGTCTATAGGGTCGGAGATAGAGAGGCGGCGTAACAAAGGGGAATATAAGGGTTTTAATGCCGGGTCGATATTTAAGAATCCAGCCGGGGATTTTGCCGGACGGCTTATAGAAGAAGCGGGACTTAAAGGATATAGGGTCGGCGGGGCAGTTGTCTCCGGTGACCATGCCAATTTTATTCTTAATGAAGGGGAGGCTACCGCCAAGGATATATTGGAGCTTATTTCGCTCATTAAAGACAGGGTATATAAGAATAGCGGTCTTCTCCTTGAGGAGGAGATACGGATAATAGGGGAGGAGTAAGATTGGATAAAAACATTAAGGATATGAAGATAGGGGTCCTTATGGGGGGGATGTCGTCGGAGCGGGACATATCTCTCATAACCGGCGGGGCTGTTTTCTCGGTCCTTAAAGAAAATGGATACAATGCAGCCTCGATAGATGTGGGGCGAGACC
>JAHJSF010000090.1 GCA_018830405.1 Nitrospinota bacterium
GTTGGCCGTTTACAAAGTCGATAAGGTCGTCGCCGGTTAAGGCGTTGTGGTCTATCTTTCCGTTTTTGAGTTTGGGGGCGGCCCATTTTCCCCAACGGTATTTTGATTCAATAATGGGGGTGTATGTTTTGCCGGTCAGTTCGGCTGCGGTTTTTCTGTCTTCCTCCAAGTCGTCAAGGTATTTGAGGAACAAAACCCACGATGTCTGTTCAACATAGTCGAGCTCGCTACTGCAGCCGGCGTCTTTGTGGAGGATGTCATCTATATTTTTAAAGGTCTGCTCGAACATTTATATTCTCTACTCCAATCATGAAATTACTTTTTATGTAACTAGCTTGAAGTCTATTACGCATTAGTAGAAGAGGCAAGATAAATTAGAGGGGAAGAATGTGGAGCGGACTGGATTCCGCCCCCGATCGGAGTCGAGGGCAGGCTCACACTGGAATGACGGGAAAAAAGATTGTGACACGGTCTCTGAGGGGGGAATTGCACAACCCCCCCGCCCCCCTTTTCTAAGGGGGAATATTTCTCACTGTCTCTGTGCCTTAGTGGTTAAAATATGTTTCAAATCTCCCCTGACCCCTCTTTGCTAAAGAGGGGGGACTTGAGAGGAAGGGATAATCAACCTACAATCTTCATAGCCTTGGCAACCACACTCTCAACAGTAAACCCATATTTGACCATAAGGGTATCCCCCGGAGCAGAGGCCCCAAAGGTGGTAATCCCCATAATGTTTTCACTTCTCCCTGTCCACCTCTCCCAACCATAAGGAACACCTGCCTCTATGGCCAGACGCTTGGTGACATTAGGAGGAAGAACTTTATTCTTATACTCTTCCGGTTGGGCCTCAAAAATTTCCCATGATGGGAGAGAAACAACTCTGGCTTTTATATTACTGCAAGCAAGTGTTTCAGCCGCTCCCATGGCTAGTTGAACCTCGGAACCGGTGGAGATGAGGATAATATCAGGGTTTTCAGCCCCCTCAATAAGAGTGTAGCCTCCCCTCTTAACCCCCTCCCCTACCCCATATTTTTGGGCATCAATCGTCGGCAGGTTTTGACGGGTAAAGATTAGGGCAACCGGCCCTTTGGCCTGAACGGCTATCTTCCAAGCCTCAACAGTTTCGTTGGCATCGGCCGGGCGGAGGAGTGTAAGTCCGGGGATTGAACGGAGCATTAATAGATGTTCTATCGGCTGATGGGTAGGGCCATCTTCACCAAGACCTATGCTGTCGTGGGTGAAGATAAAGATTGATTTAATCTGCATCAGGGCGGCCAGCCTTATGGCCGGTTTCATATAATCGGCAAAGGCGAGGAATGTTGCCCCGTAAGGGATAACCATTCCGCTTAAGGCCATACCGTTAACGATGGCCCCCATGGCGTGTTCCCTTACCCCGAAACGGAGGTTTGGCGAGGTGTGATTGTCGGCAAAATCGCCCAGACCATTAAGATAGGTATTATTGGATGGGGCCAGGTCGGCTGAACCGCCTATCATTAATGGCAAGTTTTTAGCCAAGGCATTCATTACAGAACCGGAGACCTTTCTGGTAGCCACTCCGCTCCCCGCTTCAAACTTGGGGAGGTCTTTATCCCAACCGGAGGGAAGTTTTCCTTCGGAAGCGATCTGCCAAAGCTTAAACTTATCCGCATATTTTTTGGAATAGTTCTCTAAAAGAAGATTCCAAGACTTTTCCTTTTCAGCACACCCATTCTTAAATTTGGCGAAGAACTTGCTGACCTCTTCAGGAATATAAAAAGATTTATCGGTTGGAAATCCAAACCTCTCTTTTAATTTTGTAAGGTTATCTGCACCAAGCGGTTCACCATGGGCACTTGCACTATCCTGTTTGGCTGAACCGTAGCCTATGTTCGTTCTGGCCTTTATAAGGGTTGGGCGATTTGTCTCTTTCTGGGCCTCGATACCAGCTTTCTCTATGGCCGCAAGATCATTTCCATCTATCTCTATAACCTGCCAACCGTAGGCCTCAAACCTCTTGGCCACATCCTCGGTAAAGGCAAGATTGGTAGAACCCTCAATTGAGATATGGTTGTCGTCGTAGTAACAGATAAGCTTGCCGAGTTTCAGGTGTCCGGCTATTGAAGCGGCCTCAGAGGATATCCCCTCCATAAGGTCGCCGTCCCCACATATAACATAAGTATAGTAATCGACCGGCTTTAGGTCTTCTTGATTAAACTGCCCGGCTAAAAACGATTCGGCTATGGCCATGCCGACCGCATTGGCAAACCCTTGGCCGAGGGGGCCGGTGGTTGTCTCTACCCCTGCGGTATGACCATACTCAGGATGGCCCGGGGTCTTGCTCCCCCACTGCCTAAAGGCCTTTATATCGTCAATAGAGAGGTCGTAACCTGAGTGATGAAGAAGAGAATAGAGAAGGGCTGAGCCATGCCCGGCCGAAAGGACAAACCTGTCCCTGTTTATCCATTTGGGATTGGCCGGATTATGCTTCATCAGCTTGGTCCAGATCGTAAAGGCAATAGGGGCCGCCCCCAAGGGAAGGCCCGGGTGACCGGACTTGGCCTTCTCCACCATCTCCGCGGCCAATATTCTGATACTGTTAACGGATAACTCCTCCAACTTCTCAACACTCATATATCTCTCCAAAAAAAACTATCCTTCTCAATTAATTTATCTGCCTCAGCCGGACCCCAGCTCCCTATTTTGTAAGGATAAGGGGTTCGTCCTTCATAAACCTTGTAGATATTGTCCACGATTGACCAGGAAACCTCAACACAATCCTTCCTGACAAAACGCGTTTGGTCTCCAATAATAACATCTCCCAGGAGGCGATGGTAGGCCTCTAAGCTCTCCTGCTTAAAAGAGGTCTTATAATCGAAGGTCATGGAGACAGGCTCCAGTTTCATCGACTCTCCCGGAATCTTGGCCCCAAAATGAAGCGATATTTTCTCCTCCGGCTGTATCTCAATAACCAGCTGATTCATCTGCCTATCCTTATCCCTTATACCGAAGACATTGTGGGGGGGGGATTTAAATTGGATGGCTATCGTAGTTACAGACTTGGCTAGGCTCTTCCCCGCCCTGACATAAAAGGGAACCCCCTGCCAGCGCCAATTATCGAGATAAAACTTGATGGCCGCAAATGTTTCGACAATTGAATCAGGGGCAACTGACCCCTCTCTCTTATACCCTTCATACTGCCCCAAGACGATGTTGTCATCCAAATCATCCTTCTTAAACCTCCGAACCGACCTTAGGACCTTGACCACCTCGTCACGGATAAAGTTTGCATCCATGGTGACGGCCGGCTCCATGGCAATCAGGGCCAAGACCTGCAGGGCATGATTCTGTATGATGTCGCGCAACAGCCCCGCCCCCTCATAGTAGGCCCCTCTATCACGTATGCCAAAATCCTCGGCGATTGTTATCTCTACATTCTCAATATAGTTTCTGTTCCATAGGTATTCAAACAGACCATTCCCAAACCGAAAGGCCAATATATTCTGGACTGTTTCCTTGGCCAAATAGTGGTCTATACGGTATATCTGCTTCTCTTTAAACCCTTCGTATAGAAGATTATTGAGGGCCATGGCCCCCTGCAGGTCGTAACCAAAAGGCTTTTCAACGATTATCTTCCGCCAACCGTAACACCCCCCCTCCAGACCGCTAAGGCCGACCACTTGCAGATTTCTAACGATAGGGGTGGCCAGAATCGGGGGGGTGGCCAGATAAAAGACGACATTGTCGCACGTCTTATCCTTATTATCTCTGGCTGCTATCTCCTCCTTTAGGGCTACGTAGGTAGATTCATCATAGTAATCCCCTCTGACATAAAAGATATGGTTGCAGAATTCGGCAAAATGATTGTCGTCCTCAATCAGGTGGGAGGATATTTTTTTAAAACGTATCCCCACATCTTCACGGAAGGTTTGACTGTTGAAATCCTTACGAGAGAAGGCAATAATCTTGTAGTTAGGGGCAAGTTCTCCCAGCTTGGAGAGTTCGTAGAGGGCGGGGAGAAGTTTTCTGGCGGTTAGATCACCGGTGGCCCCAAAGATGACTATAGTAAAATTATCTAATCTTGTATCCATTATTTCTTGCCACTTATATGGTGTCCGAAACCTTCTCTAAGGGCAGATATTACACGGTCGGTCATCGGGCTGTCGCCCCTTGAACGAAACCTGGCCCATATAGATGATGATATGGCCGGCAATGGAACCTGATGTTCGAGCCCGGCCTCTACGGCCCACTTCCCTTCCCCTGAATCAAGGACAGGCCCTGTAAATGTTTTTAGAGTAGGATCTTTCTTAAGCTCATCATTTATTAAATCTATAAGCCAGCCCCTGATAACAGAGCCGTTGCTCCAAACGGCCGCGGTCTTTTGGAGGTCGATATCAAATCCGCTCCTCTCTATCAATTCAAGACCCTCACCGATAGACTGCATCATTCCATACTCAATACCATTGTGAACCATCTTAACAAAATGTCCCGTGCCGCTCCCCCCAAGGTAGGCATACCCCCCATCAACAGAGATATCTTTACAGATAGGTTCAACCTTCTTGAATATCTTTTCTTCCCCACCAATCATCATACAGGCACCGTTACGTGCCCCATCTATCCCGCCGCTTGTTCCGACATCTATGAGGTATATCCCCTTTTCGGCCAATCGTTCTCCGTGCCGAATAGTATCTTTATAAAAGGTGTTCCCCCCATCAATAACAATATCCCCGGCAGAAAGATTGTCGGCCAATCTTTTCAGCATATCCTCTACGGGAGAACCGGCAGGGAGCATAAGCCAAACTATACGTGGCGCCTCAAGTTTGGCTATCATCTCTTCCAGCTTGTAGGCGGGAATGGCCCCATCTTTGGCGATATCATCAACTTTATCCGGGGAACGGTTATGGGCAACTACCTTGTGCCCCTGTTCCAAAAGATTGAGAACCATGTTATACCCCATCCTGCCGAGGCCGATAAAACCGAGTTGCATGGCTATACTCCTGAGTTGAAGGTAAATATCTTTTTTGGCAAGAATTACTGGCTATCCCTTTTGAACTGTCTTTCAAGGTCTTAAGACTATATAATATCCCAGTAGCCTCTAAATCGAAAGCCGTTTTATACGGAGTTGCATTCAAAATGATAACAAGGTGGCAAGGAGGAAGCGACGTAGGCATACAACCCCCTTATTCCCCCTTTGTTAAGGGGGACTTGAGGGGGTTGTTAGCATTTGAATGCGACTTCGTATTAATCAATCAAAAAACTTAACAATGAAAATAAGATACAACTCGCTGGGAGATTTTATATCCCTTCTTGAAACTGAAGGGGAGCTTGTGCGGATAAAGGAACCTGTCTCCCCCATACTTGAGATAACCGAGATTACCGATAGGGTCTCAAAATCTGCCGGGGGGGGAAAGGCCCTCCTATTTGAAAATGTAGAGGGGGCCGATTTTCCCCTTCTCATTAATGCCTACGGAAGTAAGAAACGAATCAACTTGGCCTTAGGGGGCAACATAGAAGAGATCGCCGGCCGGATATCAAAACTTATCAATATGCCGACCCCCCAAACGATTGGGGAAAAGCTGTCGAGACTAAAAACAGTCTTGGAGATAGGGAGCTACACCCCCAAAATATCGAAGGGGAAGGCCCCCTGCCAGGAGGTGGTAGCCTATGGGGAAGATGTAAACCTCCTTGAATTTCCAATACTTCAATGCTGGCCGGGGGATGCCGGTAGATTTATCACCTTCCCCCTCGTCTTCACCAAGAGTCTAAAAGATGGGAAAAGAAATGTCGGTATGTATAGGATGCAGGTCTACGACAAGAATAGCACCGGTATGCACTGGCATATACATAAAGGTGGGGCCGAACATTACCGGCAACATTGTGCGGCCAACAAGAGGATGGAGCTGGCCGTGGCTATAGGGACAGACCCGGCCATAACCTACTCCGCTACTGCCCCCCTTCCCGATGGAATAGACGAGCTCCTCCTGGCCGGTTTTATAAGAGAAAAAGGGGTTGAACTAACCCGATGTAAAACGGTTGATATTATGGTACCTGCCCAGGCGGAGATAATCCTAGAAGGGTATGTAGATCCAAATGAACTGAAGGAAGAAGGGCCTTTTGGGGATCATACCGGATACTACTCACTAAAGGGAGATTATCCGGTCTTTCATGTAACTGCGATTACCAGACGCAAAAACCCGATCTACTTCACCACCATAGTCGGCAAACCCCCTATGGAGGATTGCTACATGGGGAAGGCGACCGAGCGAATATTCCTCCCGATGTTAAAGATGATGGTGCAGGAAATTGCGGATATCAGCATGCCTTGGGAGGGGGTCTTCCACAACTGCGTTATTGTATCGATAGATAAGAGATACCCGATGCAGGCCAAGAAGGTGATGAGCGCCCTTTGGGGAACAGGGCAGATGAGTTTTTCCAAGATGCTCCTCTTGGTCGATAGTGATATCGATATCTCTAACCACACCGCCGTAGCCAGGCACCTCCTTGACACAATAGATATTGAGCGGGATATCACCATATCGGAAGGTATATTGGATGTCCTCGATCACTCTGCCCCAAACGCCTTATACGGAGGAAAGATTGGGATTGATGCCACCAGGTCTATAGATGGTGAACCGCCTAGACAGGAGATTACAAAATTATCTAATGGGGAATTAACGGAGGAACAGATTAGAGAGATTTCCCCCGACATAGTATCGGCGGGGAGCCCCTTCAGTGATACCAAAAACAGGCTTATCCTAATCTCGATAGACAAAAAGAGGGGGTTTCAAGCCAGAGAAACGGCCGAAAAACTTCTTAAAAATATCTCAATTTTTCCCTACAATATAATGCTATTTCTTGATAAGGATGTAGATTCTAAAGACTTCTCTACTGCCCTCTGGAGACTATTTAATAATGTTGACCCTCAAAAAGATATGTTTAAGATTGAGGGGTTATTGATCATAGATGCCACTAAGAAATTGTTAGAGGAAGGACACAATAGGGAATGGCCGGAAGACATAGTAATGGACAAAGAGACAATAGAGAAGGTCGATATTAAGTGGCCTACCCTTAATATCGGCTAACCTTTATCTTTTCTTACTCCGCCTGGTATTTGGCCAGTTTCCCCGTATAATAGGCGCTTGTCGGATTTATCTCAATTGCCTTTTTGATAATATCTATGGCCACCTCTTTTTCCCCGTTCTTATAACGTAGATCAGCCAAGGTATCTAAATATTTATCAGATTTAAGGTTAATCGCAACCGCCTTTTCAGCCAACTTTATAGCCTCTTCGGTGTTGATTCCTTTAGCATAGTAAAGCCAGGCCAAACGGTTCAAGACGGGGGCAGCCACGGGGTGAAGTTGGAGCAGTTTCTCCGCTTCAGTTATCGCCTCGTCTATCCGCCACATCTTAGCGTATAGCATTATTTGGCCATATTTAGCCCTTAAATTTTCGCTGTCATTGCTTAGGACCGCCGAAAATGACTGCTGAGCATTGGGGAACATCTTGCTCTCAATATAACCAAACCCTTTATCATTCTCCGCCTCTATGTGACCCGGCAGCAGTTTGACTAAAGCGGAGAACTCCGCCGCTGCAGACTGTTCACGACCATTAACAAACAAGAGGTTAGCATAGGCGAGGCGAATAGAGGGATTCCCGGAATCAAGTTTAATAATCCTGGCATAAGACTCAAGCGCCTTATCGTTCCAACCTTTGGCTAACTCTATTCTGAGCATATCAGTCACAATCTCTTCGTTTTTAGGAAGAAGTTTTATGAGTTTGACATATTCCAGATATAAATCGTCTTCATTCCCCATTTTTTTGTATAATCCGACCAGTTCAAAATGAGACTTGATATTATCAGGGTTGTCCGAAATATATATTTTAAGTTGTTCAACTGCCTCTTCCGGCATATCACGCCTTATCAAGAACCGGATAAATTCCTCCCTATAGGCGCCATTAAGATTAACGACCTTCTTATATTCGGATAAGGCCTCTCTATCCTTGTTGAGTCCATCAAAAGATTGGGCCAGGGTTAGGTGAAGATTATAATCATTAAAGTTCATAAAAGAGGCCCTTCTGAACTTGGCCAAGGCCTCCTTCTCCTGACCGGCATTATAAAAAGACAGCCCCTGCTCAACAAGCTCTTTAGGGGCATAGAATCCTAATATATGGCCAAAGCGGCCAAGATCAACTTTGGCAAACAAGAGCCACAAAAATAATATAGACAAAAGAGCTATTGCGGCAATCATAGGTACCGGCCTTTTCGCCACTTTTTTAGGTACCTCTAAATTTTCAGAAGGAATAACCTCTTCCGAATAGTCAATTCGCTCATCAATAATAACCGGGAGAGAATCGGGCGAGGCCACCACCCCGACCATCTTGCAGTTTCCATCAAAACATGCCCCTGAATAAACCTGTAAATCTGGTGTCTCTATATTTCCCTTTAATTTGCTTTTGGGGTATATAGACACACTTTTGGCAGCCTGAATATCTCCGACAATCTTACCTGAACTGACAATGTAACCCGCCTTTATCTTGGCATTTATAACGCCGTCGTCACCAATAACCAATGTGCCATCACTTCTTATTTCTCCCTCAAACTTGCCGTCAAACCTGACGGTTCCCCGAAAATCAAGGGTTCCCTTCATACTGATACCAGTGTCAAAGAAGGAATTGAAAGATGCATCATTATTGGTTTCTCTGTCTCTCTCAAAAAAGCCTTTAGTAACCTTGGTTAGCTTCTCCTTAGTTTTCCCTCCTCCAAAGGGGGAGGTTAAAGATAACTTATTGTTTGCTTCTCTGTTTCTGTTAAAAACCGCCATAATAGCCCCGATTATTGTAATAAAAAATGGATACCCTTCTCGTATAGCAACCCAAACTACTGATTTCCTATTCTATCAATTGGGCCAATATTAGCAACTTTAAACTTCAAGCGTAAAATTAGGCCTTGTTGGGGTATAATGAGAAAAATTAAATTATTCTTTCTCCCATTTTATTTTAAATTTATAGCTTGGGGAAAGGGACATAAGAGAAGAAACAACCCCTCTAAAAGAGAGAAGATATGGCAAGCGTAGCAAACATTTCCCTGTATCTCCCAATAATGGCCCAAAAGATGCCCAATCGGATGGCCATTACCGCCCCCCCCTACAGGGGAGGAGACTCTATAACCTTCGGAGAATTGGAGAGAGAGAGCAGCGTAATCGCCATGGGGCTTGAAGAGATTGGGATTAAGAGGAAAACACGTACCTTGCTTATGGCTCAACCGAGCCTGGATTTCTACCTCATTACCTTTGCCCTGATGAAGATTGGGGCAATTCTTATAATGATCGATCCGGGGATTGGCCTAAAAAATCTCGGAACCTGCCTAGCCGAGACGGAACCGGAGGCCTTTATCGGCATACCAAAGGCGCATATTGCCCGTCTCCTATTCGGCTGGGGGAAAGGAACCCTAAAGATAATCGTTAACAGTGGCAGCATGTTTTTCCCGATTGGGTTGCCAATATCAAAGGTTAAACAGATCGGGAGAGAAAGGGATATCTCAAGCTTCAGGCCTGCCGACAGCAAGCCTGAAGATGAGGCAGCCATTCTATTTACAAGCGGCAGCACCGGTGTTCCTAAGGGGGTTGTCTACACCCATGATATATTCGCCAATCAGGTGGAGATGCTCAGAGAGATGTATGGAATAGAAGAAGGGGACATTGATCTGCCCACCTTCCCCCTCTTCGGTCTCTTTGCCCCCCCTCTGGGGATGAGCGTGGTTATACCTGATATGGATGCCACCCGTCCGGCCTCTGTTAACCCGGCCAAGATTGTTGGAGCCATTAAAAAATTTAAGATAACAAATATGTTCGGCTCCCCGGCCCTCTTAAACAGGGTCGGGCGTTACACGCACAAAAATAATATAAAACTACCAACCCTCAAAAGGGTTATATCGGCCGGGGCTCCTGCCTCACCTCAAATTCTGGAAAGATTTTCAGCCGCCCTCAACCCAAACACCGAGATATATACCCCTTACGGGGCAACAGAATCTCTCCCAGTATCTTCAATAGGAAGCCGAGAAATACTTGAGGAGACAAAATATAAAACTGAACAGGGATGGGGGGTATGTGTCGGAAAACCGGTAGATGGGGTAGAAGTCTCCATCATTGCCATAGGCAATACCCCTATAGAGAGATGGTCGGATAAGCTTCTCCTTAAGAATGGAGAGGTAGGGGAGATAGTGGTCAAAAGCCCTGTGGTTACCAAAAGCTATTACAACCGCCCCAAATCAACCCGTTTGGCCAAGATATATTCGGAGGATGGGAAAGATGTCTATCACCGTATGGGAGACCTCGGCTATCTCGATTCAAGAGGGAGACTCTGGTTTTGCGGGAGAAAGGCGCATAGGGTAATAACCGATACAGATGTTCTATTCTCTGTTCCCTGCGAAGGGGTCTTCAATGCCCATCCTGATGTTTACCGCTCTGCCCTGGTCGGTGTAAAGATGGGGGGGAAGAATAGGCCGGTAATATGTATAGAGCTTGAAGAAAACGCCCTTAGCAGAGACAGGGGAGAGATTAGATCGGAATTGATCCGGCTTGGCCAGAAATTTCCTCATACCAAAGATATAGAACACTTTCTCTTCAAAAATAAATTCCCGGTCGATATCCGCCATAACGCCAAGATATTCAGGGAAAGATTGGCCGAGTGGGCGGCAGAGGAGTTCGAAAGATGAAAGCGCTTGTCACCGGCGGAGGGGGATTCCTGGGAGGGGCTATAGTGAAACTACTCCTCAAGAACGGAGAAAAGGTGGTAACCCTCTCCCGCCGCAAATATCCGGCCCTTGATGCCTTAGGGGTAACGCAGTATACAGCCGACCTTACAAATCTGGAGGTAATCAGAGAGGCCTCTAAGGGGTGTGACATCATCTTTCACGTAGCAGCCAAGGCGGGAATATCATTAGACTATAAAGCCTACTACCGAGCCAATGTAGAGGGAACCAAAAATATTATAGAGGCCTGCCGCACCAATGGGATAAGAAGACTGGTATACACCAGCAGCCCCAGCGTCACCTTCTCCGGGGAGGAACAGAATTATGTAGATGAAAGTGAACCATACCCTGAGACCTACCTTTCCCCCTATTCTGAGACGAAGGCGATCGCCGAGAAA
>JAHJSF010000091.1 GCA_018830405.1 Nitrospinota bacterium
ATAAGGGAATTTATACTGCTGCTTGAAGAATCGGCCGCCAGGATAGGGTTAAGGATAGAGGCATCGCCCGCAGCCCCCTCCACAAACTGGGCCAGACGTCTCCCTCCCCCTTTTGACTGATCATCAAAGGTAGGCACCCAAAAGAATGACTGGAGAAGAAAAAGAATAAGGAGAAGAGGAATAACTATGAATATATATTTAACACGCATAGAATTCAGATATAGCTAAAAAGATTGCGAAGGCATTCCCCACCGATACACTGCCGACCATAATAACCTCCTTGTATTATACAGAAGTCCTTACTGCACCTTCAGTTTAACAAAAGAGAGCTAAAATTGATAGTTGATCTGTTGGGCGCCTATATGGGAATAGAAATATCCTCCCTTTAGTAAAGGGGGAGTAAGGGGGGATTTGATGTCAACGTTTTAACAATAGGTCCATGTATTGTCCGATGCCGATAGTGTCATTCCGCACTTGATGCGGAATCCAGGTCTTGTTTTTTCCGGATTCCCTCCCCCAACTTGATTGGGGGATCAAGTATGCCCTTTGGATTCCCCGATCAAGTCGGGGAATGACAAGGGGGGAAGCTATATATTTTTGTTTAGTTACATCTATATATTTGATATCGTTACACCTGAGTAATTTGTTTATAGTATCGAGTAGGTTCCCCCTATTTTTGGTTGTTTAAAAGTTATGAGCAATAATCTGAAACTTACAGACAACGAAAAGCGGGACATAATAAAATATCTGGAGGCGGGGAAACCGCTCCCCGATAAATTCCGTTTCCTCCTCTTTGAGGATAAACGGGAGGTTGAACTGGTCTGGAACGGCAAGACAAACGAGGTCTGCAACATTGTTCTCCCCTTTCAGGTTATTGAGCAGGTGGATGAACCGCGGGCCGAAAGGCCGGAAGATACCGCCGCGCAAGGCTCCCTGTTCGATACCCGCGGCCGACAGCAGCGGGGCTGGACAAACAAACTTATCTGGGGGGATAACAAGCTTGTCCTCTCATCCCTCAAGAATGGCCCCCTGCGGGAAGAGATTGAAAAACAGGGAGGACTGAAACTCATCTATATCGACCCCCCATTTGATGTCGGGGCGGATTTCTCTATGGACATCGAGATAGGCGGAGACACCTTTACCAAAAGGCCCAACATCTTGGAAGAGATCGCCTACCGCGACACCTGGGGCAAAGGCGCGGATTCCTTCATCGCCATGATCTATGAAAGGTTGGTGCTGATGAGGGATTTGCTGGCCGAGGATGGGAGCATTTATGTGCATTGTGATTGGAGAATGGAGGCCTACATTAGAAATGCTCTTGAAGAGGTCTTTGGTAGAGACAACTTCATGAACACTATTGTTTGGCAACGCGACTCTGCTGCAAAAGGGGCAAAAAAGACATCGAGACAGTGGTCTAGAGAGGGAGATACGGTTATCGTCTTCCGAAACACAGATAACGCAATTTATAACACAGTTTATAAGGAAGAACTGACTGATACTCAGTTACGCGAATACATGTATGAGGATCCAGATGGTAGAAAATTCAAAAAGGTTACGCTAGGCGACTACTCCGAAAAGTCCATACAAACGTTTCGAGAGCAAAATCTTATATATCAAACTAAGTCTGGCCGCGAATATAAGAAATACTATTTAGATGAAGCCAAATTCGCCATTGGCTCTATTTGGACTGACATCGTGAATTTGTCTAAAGGGCAACATGAGCAACTGGGCTACCCCACCCAGAAACCCGAAGCCCTGCTCGAACGCATAATCAAGGCCTCCTCCAACGAAGGGGACTTGGTAGCGGATTTCTTCTGCGGGTCGGGAACCGCCGCAGCAGTGGCCGAGAGGTTGAACCGTAAATGGATAGTCTCCGACTTGGGGAAGTTTGCCATCCACACCACCCGCAAGCGGATGATTGGCGTCCAACGGAGCCTAAAAGAGGCGGGGACAAACTACCGCGCCTTTGAGATATTAAACCTTGGCAAATATGAACGTCAACACTATATCGGGGTTAACCCCAATCTGCGTGAAGCGGAACAGCACAAGCAACTGGCGGAAAAGGAAGCCGCCTTTGTCGACCTTATCCTGAAGGCTTATCGGGCGGAAAAGACGGAAGGGTTTACAACCTTCCACGGCAAAAAAGGGGGGAGGCTGGTGGCTGTGGGACCGGTCAATCTGCCGGTGACCCGTCTCTTTGTTGAGGAGGTTATTCTGGAATGCCGAAAGAAGCATATCAGCCGGGTTGATATATTGGGTTTTGAGTTTGAGATGGGGCTCTTCCCCAATGTTCTGGACGAGGCTAAGGCCAAGGGGATAGGTATTGCCCCCAAATATATCCCGGCCGATGTCTTCGATAAACGGGCGGTGGAGAAGAATCAAGTCGTCTTCCATGATGTTTCCTTCATCGAGGTAAAACCGATTATCAAAAAGAATAGCGTAGCGGTGAAGTTGACCGATTTCTCGGTCTTCTATACCCAGGATTCAATTGCCAATGCCGAGGCCAGCCTGAAGGACAAGCAGAGCAAGGTTGTGGTGGAGAAGGGGCAGATTGTTAAGGTAAGCAAGGATAAGGATGGCATCGTCAGCCGCGAGACGCTGACAAAACAATGGACTGATTGGATAGATTACTGGTCGGTCGATTTTGATTTTGAGAGTAAGCGGGAGATTGTGCGGATACAGAATGCCGATACCAAGGAGTGGGAAGAGGTCTGGACGGGGGACTATGTATTTGAGAATGAGTGGCAGTCCTTCCGCACCAAGAGGGACCGCACGCTGGAGTTGACCAGTGTCTTCCATGAGTGTAAAAAGGGGCGGCGCAAACTGGCCGTTAAGGTGGTGGACATCTTTGGGAATGATACAATGACCATTGTGGAGGTGAATGTATGATTAATACTACCACCGAAGAGTTTGTGCGTCTTATTGATAGGATTGAAGATTGTAATCTTGAGTTTAAGACGGCTAAAACCAAATTCAACTACGATTATGATTTGCCTGACTATTGTGCGGCTTTAGCTAATGAGCGGGGTGGGAAACTTATTCTTGGTGTTACGGAAGGGGCAGATAAGAAAGGGAAGGTTGTCGGCACTTCTGTTTTTTCCGGTACTCACAATAAGCTTTCCAATAAACTTTTCGACAAACTTGGCATTAGAGTAGATGTTGAGGAATTGTATTATGAGGGGAAGCGGGTGCTTATTTTCCATGTCCCTTCCCGACCTGTTGGACAGCCAATCCGTTCAACCGGCAAGAATTATTACTACCCTATGCGTGTCGGAGAATCTCTGCAGGAAATGGATGACCAAACCTTCAGAAACATTATTCTTGAAAGCGCTCCTGATTTCTCGGCTAAAATCGTTCCGGACAGCGGAATTGGCGACTTGGATCCATCGGCTATCGTAAAATTACGCCATCTCTGCTTATCCCATATGAAAAATAGCAATTATAAAACATGTTCGGATCGACAGTTGCTTATGGATCTTGGTCTGATGTGTAACGATAAGATAAACTACGCGGGATTGGTTTTGCTCGCCAAAAAGGAAGTTCTTGATTCCATTCTTCCACAAACCGAGATTATTTTTGAATGGAGACAGGTTTCGGGGAAAATTGCCCATGATTACCGCAAAAGTTGGCGGGAACCTTTTCTAAAAATAATCGACGAGGTATGGCGCGAGCTTGAAGGCCGTAATATAAGAACCCCTTTTCAACAGGGATTTTTTCAACGAGAAATACTTGCCTTTGATGAACGCTCTATTCGCGAAGCTGTTCTAAATGCCGTTGCTCATCGTGATTATAATATAAGTGGACGTTGTATATTTGTTACTGCTTCGCCTGATGGATTTCTTATTGAGAGTCCAGGTGGTTTTTTACCGGGCATTACTCCTGAAAATGCCATATTCAATAGGGCTTGGCGTAATCAGAGGTTGGCTGAGGTTTTAGAAAAGACCGGTCTTGTTGAGAGATCGGGACAGGGATTGGATTTGATATTTGAACAGTCCATTCGCTCAGGTAAGGGACGACCAGATCTCTTGCAAAGCACAAGCCACGAAGTAAAGCTATTTATCCCCGCGTCGCTCAAAGATCCTGATTTTGTTCTCTTCCTTGAAAAAATAACCAATGAAAAACAAATTGTCCTGTCTTTTGAGGAAATGCTGGAATTGGAAGATGTTAGGGCAAATGGAGTAGTCTCAAAGATTGAACACGCCAAGAAGTTCCTTGAATTGGGTATTATAGAAAAATATGGAAAAACCAAAGACTCGCGCTATATGCTTGCCCATGCCTTTTATGCACACAAGGGGGTAAAAGGAGTTCACACCCGTTTGGCAGGTTTAAAGCGTTCGAAATTTAAAGAGCTAATTGTGGCGCACATTCAGAAAAACGACAAAGCTCGTATTGATGAATTTTGTGAGGCTTTCCCTGAACTTCCTATAATTACAGTGCAAAACCTATTACGTGATTTAAGAAAAGAAGGACGTCTTTCGTTTATTGGCTCAAGACGTAAGGGATATTGGACTTTAAAACCATAAAACTACATAAAAAAATGGTTAATATACGCAATAAAAACAGATAAGTGATTGTTTTTTAGTGTTAAAGAAAACCAAAACTACATAAAAACTACATAAAAAAGTATATAAGAGGACAGTATATATGGCCCTACATCCCGATTTTCCCGAATCACCCTACGATATTATCAACCCGGCTATTCGCTGGTTTCCTGCGGATGAATCTTTGCGCGAAACGAGCATGGATAAACTTATGCCCCCCTTGGTGCCGGAACTTCGCAAGAAGGTAAAAGGGTGGCGCGA
>JAHJSF010000092.1 GCA_018830405.1 Nitrospinota bacterium
CCACCTTTAATCGGATTTATGAGCAAATGGGCCTTGGCTGAAGCGGCCATGGATGCCAAACTGATGATAATGGTGGGTATCCTGATGATATCGAGTCTGCTCAATGCTATCTACTATTTCAGGGTAATCGGAATCGCCTTTTTTGGTGGGGCCGACCCAACCGAAACCGTAACTGAATCTGTCGTCCGAGCGGAGATTCCGTTGACGATGGCTATACCGCTTGTAATCTTAGCGCTTGGTACCGTCTACTTTGGGATCAGAGTAGGGATGATGGAGCATTTGATCAGCCGGGCCGTCCAGGTACTTTGGTTATAGCCGAAGGCAGTTTGTTTTTTTTACGGTTACTGTATATAACTTATTTAATTAATTTAGAGGAGGAGAACAATGTTTAAAGCCGACATGCTTCCGTTTTGGGCGTCTATAGTTCCTATTATAGGGGGAATTATAGTTCCATTTCTTGGTAGCAAGAGACGTCACCATTTTGTTGCCCCGATTGTAACCTTTATTACCCTCTTGATAGTTATGGCTATCTATCCTCATATAAAAGGGGGGGGGACGTTAGAGACTGTCTTTAATACCGGAGTCGGTTTTCAATTGATATTCAGAGCCGAAATGGTCGGGTTCTTCATTGGTATAATTGCCGCGGCGGTCTGGTTCCTGGCTTCGATATATGGTGTCGGATACTTGAGTCATACCCATGCCCACAACCGCTATACGATGTTTTCTCTATTATCCTTCGGTGGTATGTTGGGAGTTGTTTTTACCGGAACCCTCTTTACACTCTACCTATTCTTTGAGCTTTTGAGTGTTGCCTCGGTTGTCCTTGTTTTCCACGAGGAGACCGAAGATGCTATGAGGGCCGGATATAAATACCTCATTATGGGTATTTTTGGCGGTTTGGTTCTTTTGTTCTCGGTTATCGCCACATACCATATTACAGGGACGGGAGATCTATCAAAGGTAGGTTTTGGTCTGGCCGGACATCCGCTCCTCCCCTACATCTTCTGGGGATATATCATTGGATTTGGTATCAAGGCGGGTATGTTCCCGGTATACGTCTGGTTGCCTTCGGCCCACCCTGTTGCCCCGGCGGCGGCTAGTGCCCTTCTTTCGGGTGTTATGCTTAAGGCCGGTGCCTACGGTATCTTTAAAACCTCCTTTAATATCATGGGGGTTGATACCCTATTCCCGACACATGCCAATATAATGCTGGTCCTCTTAATTTTGGGGCTTATTACCATGTTTTTAGGGTCTGCGTTAGCGATCACCCAGACCGAGATAAAGAAGATGCTGGCCTACTCGAGTGTTGCCCAAATAGGGTATATAGTACTAGGTCTGGCCCTATTTACAAGTAAGGGGCTTACCGGTGGTCTTATGCATATATTTGCCCACGCTATCACGAAGTCTTCTCTCTTCATGTGTGCGGGTGCCTTCATCCACCAGACGGGACTCAGACAGATAAAAGATCTTAAAGGTATTGCCAAGAGGATGCCTCTGACGATGGCCGTATTTACCTTCGGCGGTCTATCGATGATAGGGTTGCCTCCCTTTGTCGGGTTTGTAAGTAAATGGTATCTGGCCCTTGGTTCGTTGGAGATTATGAGCAAAGGTCACTATTGGTCAGGGTGGGGTATTATTTGTCTCTTCATGCTCTGCGTAAGTAGTATTATGAACCTTATCTACTACGGGCCTATATTGATAGGCGCTTGGTTTGAGCCTCTCCCCGGTGAGGCACCTGCCGGCGGCGGTCACGGAGGACACGACGAACACGATGCCCACGGGCATGATGATCATGCGGCAGCTCCTGCCCCGGTGCCGAATGATGATCCTGGTTTCTGGATGATGGCCCCGTTGTTAATTTTGGCGGCCGCAGTATTATACTTCGGTATCTTTACCCAGGCTCCTTTGGGTATGGCTGCTAAAATAAGTGCTATGTATCTTCATTAAGTCTTTATATTAGATTTGCCCCAAGTTTGGAGACACCTCCGGACTTGGGGCAATTTTTTTGTTTACTTGTTTCCTCCTTTCTTATTTCTTAGTCCGGCACCGGTTTTGCGTGTGCGCAAGGAAATCACCCTTCTCCCCTTTTAGGTTTTTAGATATGGATAGGCAGTCAAATCTTTTAGATATTCTTCGGCTAAGGAGCAGTCTTTTAGAAAAAGTAAGGCTCTTTTTTAAGGAGAGGGGTGTTTTGGAGGTGGAGACCCCCATCCTGGTGCATGCCCCGGCCATAGAAGAGCATATTGAACCGTTTGTTACCAATTATCCTGATATAGATGGAAGGCCACTCTATCTTATTTCTTCCCCCGAATATGCGATGAAACGCCTTTTAACTATGGGGGCAGGTTCAATCTATCAGATTACTAAGGTCTTTAGGAATGAAGAGGAGGGGAGGCTACACAATCCTGAGTTCAGTATGATTGAATGGTATCGGGTAGGGGGAGATATGGAGGGCCTTATGCAAGAGGTTGAGGAGTTTATTTCATCTATCCTCGGTTTCGACAGGGCGAATAGAATAAGCTATGCTGAGGCATTTGAAAGATATGCTGGGATAAATCCTCATACAGATTCTATTGAAAGGATAAGAGAGGTTGTTCTGGGGAACAGCTTATATCCCCCAGACTCTTTGGGAGAATGTAGGGATGGATGGCTCTCATTTGTCTTGGCCTATATGGTTGAACCTAATCTGGGGTTTGATACCCCAACTATTGTCTACGATTATCCAGCCTCTCAGGCGGCCCTCTCTAAGGTGAGGGGAGGGGAAATGCCTCTGGCCGAGCGTTTTGAGCTTTATCTAAATGGGATAGAGTTGTGTAACGGATATCACGAGCTGACAGATTATGATGAGCATATAAAAAGATTTGGTTCTGCAAATGATAAGAGAGAAATTTCGGGGAAAGGCCGTCTGCCGGCCGATAAGCTCTTTTTGGAGGCCGTTAAAACAGGTTTACCCGAATGTTCTGGGGTATCTTTCGGTTTTGACAGAATGATTATGATTGCCGCAGGGGTGGACAGTATAGATAAGGTCATCCCATTTACAATAAAAAATGCTTAGTTGCTATAAGGAGGTTGGTAGGCCATGAGGGTTATAAGCGGTTCTGCAAAGGGGAGAAGGCTTTATGCTCCGGGAAGGCTTGATATAAGGCCGACATCCGATAAGGTTAAGGAGTCTCTCTTTAATGTCCTGGGGCAAAGGGTTTATGAAAGCAGTTTTCTTGATCTTTGTGCCGGGAGCGGGGCGGTTGGCATAGAGGCCTTGAGCCGTGGTGCGAGAGAGGTATCTTTTGTGGATTATAGTCGGGAGTCTCTGGAGTTGGTGAAAAAAAATATTAACCTGTGCGGTTTTGGTTCTTCAGGCCTTCCTAAGGTTAATCTGATATCTCTGGAGGGGGAGAGGGCTATAGATAAATTTGCAGCAGATGGGATATCGTTCGATTTCGTCTTTGTTGATACCCCTTACCATGGAGATATTCTTGATATTATTCTGGCTAAAATCGGTCTTTATCCGTTGATTCTGGCCGAAGATGGGATGTTGATAGTAGAACATTATTCTAAGAGGGGTATTCCTGACCATGTGGGGCCCCTGACCCTTGATAGGAGTAAGCGGTATGGGGATACGACACTTTCATACTATTCGTCTAAAACTTGATCAATATCGGCAGGTTATATAGTGAAGGCATTAAATAATTTAGCATCAAATCCCCCCTTACCCCCCTTTTCTAAAGGGGGGATGGGGGGATTATGGTAATTTTCTTTTTACCGTTACTATAGTATATGTCTAATAAAGTTGTCTTTGCCTTTAGCGAACGGGATGACGGCAGCATGAGCCCGGCCTCGGGGGAAAGAGAGGCTATTTTGTCCAACCGAAAGGAGTTTCTGAAAAGGCATCATTTGGCTGATTATCCTCTCATTCTTATGAATCAAGTCCATGGGGAGAGGATACATCTGGTTGACGATTACGCTAAGATTAAACAAACCGAACATTTGGAAGGAGACGCCATAATAACAAGCTCTCCAAACATTGTAATTGGTATTATGACAGCTGATTGTTTGCCAATAATCATATTTGATAAGGAGGGGCGAGGGGTTGGGGCAATCCATGCGGGGAGAAAGGGGAGCGAGCTTATGATAGCCGGCAAGGCGGTTTTAAAATTTGCAGATATCTTTAATATAGACAAGAAAGATGTTGTTGCTATAATAGGGGCTGGTATAGGGGACTGTTGCTATGAGGTGGAAGAAGAACTGGTAGTGCCATTCAGAAAAGAGGGTATATACCAAGCTGATGATATAGTCACCACAAAAGTCAATGGTCGGCTGATGTTAGACTTAGTTCAGGTCAACAAAATTCAACTCTTGGATGCCGGTCTTTCTGCCTCCAATATATTCCTATCAGACAAGTGTACTTGCTGCGACGGCGATTTTTTTTCATACAGGGGTGGAGATAGGCTTGAACGTATGATGAGCGTAGTTGCCTTATCCCCACAAAAATAGAATATTTAAACAAATATGACTACATTACCTTTTAAGAGATTCCTTCTCCTGGCCCTATCTATTGTCGTATTTCTCCCCATTTATGCAGATTTATCTTGGGGGTTTTCCTTGGGGAAGATAAATGTCGCCAGCCAGCTTGGTGATGAGTTTTACGCCGAGATTCCAGTTATGCTGGACGGACAATATCCGCTTAGCTCAGTCATAGGCAGTTCATCTGATTATGAACGACTCGGATTGGCAAGAGATCCCATAGTTGACAAACTAATCGTCTCTTTAGGTATGACGTCTGATGTTGAGGGGGTTATAAAGCTGAGTAGTAGCGAGAAAATAGCCAGGCCGTCGTTAAATATTCTGATCAAGGCCTCCCACAATGGCGGGACAATTTTGGAAAATTATCTTGTGGCGGTTGATTATAATCAGTCCTTATCACTTAGTGTTCCCGTCAAAAAGAAGGGGGATGTCCCCGCCCCTTTTCCCGGACAGGCTGAGGATAAGGTATCTAAGGATGATATAGCCATAGACGATGCGGAACCTACGGCTGTCCCTGTTTTTGTCCCTCCCCCCCAACCGACCCGCCAGAAGAGTGTTCCTATAGAAACCCCCAAAGCGGGAAATCGTGTTACTGAGTTCCCGCAAGCATCTGAAGAAAAAGGGGGTGGCTATAAAGAAGAAACCG
>JAHJSF010000093.1 GCA_018830405.1 Nitrospinota bacterium
GACACAGAAAAAGATGGAATATATAGGGGGGAAAAGGGTAATGATAGTCTACGAAATCCCCCTAAATGAGATAGTCATAGACTTTTACGATAAGCTAAAGTCCTGTTCCAAGGGATACGCCTCCCTCGACTATGAATATCTCGACTATAGACGGTCAAACGTCGTAAAACTCGACGTGCTCCTCAACGGAGACAAGGTAGACTCTCTCTCGATGATTATACATAACGATAAGGCCTTTCAATGCGGGCGCGATATAGCCGCGCGGATAAAAGAGATTGTCCCCCGTCAGATGTATGAAGTGGCCATACAATCCGCCGTAGGAAGCAGGGTTATCGCCAGAGAAACAGTCAAGGCGATGAGAAAAAATGTTACCGCTAAATGTTACGGCGGCGACGTAACCAGAAAAAGAAAACTCCTCGAAAAGCAGAAAGAGGGAAAGAAGAAGATGAAGCAGATAGGCAAGATAAGCCTCCCTAAAGAGGCCTTCCTGGCTATCTTAAAGGGGTAAACAAGGAAACGTTACCCCTAATATCTTGAATTTAATATATCTAAAAGAGATAATGGTCAAACAAAGAAAAGAGGATAAAGAAACGATGGGCGAAGATATAACCGCAGATAAACCGAGAGAAGAAACCAAAAAGTCTCTTCTCAGGGAAACGATTGAGACTATACTCATAGCCGGCCTACTGGCTTTGATAATCAGAACCTATATAGTCCAACCGTTTAAAATCCCATCCGGCTCAATGCAGCAGACTTTGCAAATAGGGGACCATATCCTGGTCAATAAATTTATCTATCGGTTCAGTAGCATTGAAAGGGAGGATATCGTCGTCTTTAAATATCCAAAGGATGAAAAGAGGGACTTTATAAAGAGGGCCATTGCCGTTGAGGGGGATAAATTGGAGATAAGAGATAGGATGGTATATGTAAATGATGCCCCAACCAGTCCTCCATACGTCTACCATGACGAAGGGTATCTCCAAGATGAGTATTATCCCCCGAGGGATAACTTTGGTCCCGTAACAGTGCCCGAGGATACGGTGTTTGTCATGGGAGACAACAGAGAAAACAGTCTCGACAGCCGTTACTGGGGTTTTCTCGATATCGATAAAGTAAAAGGGAAGGCCTTTATAATATATTGGTCTTGGAATAATGATGACAGTAGTGTTCGGTGGGGAAGGACAGGGAAACTGCTCCACTAAAAATAAATAGCCTGTGGTGAAAAATATTATCTGCGCTAAATAATAAGTGGAGCACTTTGAAACAGAGAGTGGGCCATAATTTATATTCGTTAAAGGAAAAGTGATGATCGGTTCTATATTCAAAAAGGTATTCGGAAGCAAAAACGAGAGGGAGCTAAAGAGGATTCAAGTTTACGTTGAGGCCGTAAACGCCCTTGAACCTGAGATGAAGGCCCTATCGGATGAGGAGTTAAGGGACAAAACAGGCACCCTAAAAAAGAGGATTGCCGAAGGTTTCTCTGAAATCAGCAAGAGTCTCTCCGACGAAGAAAAGAAGAGGGAAGAATATAAGGTTCTCTATAAAGTGCTTCCTGAGGCCTTTGCCCTCGTAAGAGAGGCCTCGGTGCGTGTCCTCAACATGCGCCACTTCGATGTCCAAATCATAGGAGGCGTTGTCCTCTTTGAGGGGAAGATAGCCGAAATGAAGACAGGTGAAGGAAAAACCCTCGTCTCTACCCTCCCTATCTTCCTCTACGGACTAACCGGCCGGGGGGTGCACCTGGTAACGGTCAACGACTACCTGGCCAAGAGAGACGCAGGCTGGATGGGGGAGATATACCAATTCCTTGGGCTGACCGTGGGGACTATTCAGCATGACATGCGGGATGAAGAGAGGAAGAAAGCCTATCAGTCCGATATAACTTATGGTACCAACAATGAGTTTGGTTTTGATTTCTTGAGGGACAATATGAAATTCTCTCTGAATGATTACGTTCAGAGGGAACATTACTTCGCCGTGGTCGACGAAGTTGACAGCATCCTGGTAGATGAGGCCAGAACGCCCCTTATCATCTCCGGTCCGACCGAAGACTCGACCGATAAATATTATAAAATTGACAAAATTATCCCTAAACTTGTTAAATCAAGTTTAACCATAGATGAGCAGGAAAAGAGCGATGAAGAGCCCGACGGAGACTATCAGATAGATGAGAAGGGGAAGAGCGCCAACCTGACGGAGGGAGGGGTAGCCAAGGTAGAAGGTCTGCTAAATATCGACAACCTCTATGATCCGGCCAATGTAGAGACCCTCCACCACGTTCAGCAGGCCCTCAAGGCTCATAGTATGTATAAGTGCGATGTCGATTATATAGTCAAGGATGGACAGGTACTGATAGTGGATGAATTTACCGGCCGATTAATGCCGGGGAGACGCTGGAGCGACGGTCTGCACCAGGCGGTTGAGGCCAAAGAAGGGGTAAAGATAGAGAATGAAAACCAGACCCTGGCCACCATTACCCTTCAGAACTATTTTAGGCTATACCATGTCCTATCCGGTATGACCGGAACGGCCGATACGGAAGCGGCCGAATTTCAATCGATATACAATCTTGAGGTTATAGTAATACCAACCAACCAGCCGATGATAAGGAAGGATTTCGCCGATTCTATCTATCGCACCGAAAGAGAGAAATTCAATGCGATTACGGACGAGATAGAGGAACTCCATAAAAAGGGGCAGCCGGTACTGGTAGGAACCATCTCCATAAATAATTCTGAAAAGTTGAACAGTTTGCTGAAGAAGAGAGGCGTCCCTCACAATGTCCTTAACGCCAAGTTCCATGAAAAGGAGGCCGAGATAGTCGCCCAAGCCGGACGGCTGGCAGCGGTAACAATCGCTACCAACATGGCCGGCAGAGGAACCGACATAGTCTTGGGGGGCAACCCCGACTTCCTGACCAAGCACCACTTGGCCAACGAACCTGACCTGACCGACGAGGCCAAAAAGGGGGTACATGCCAGCTATGCCAATAGGTGTAGAGAGGAGAGGGCCAAGGTTTTGGAACTCGGCGGTCTCCATATACTCGGCACCGAGCGCCACGAATCAAGACGTATAGACAACCAGTTGAGGGGGCGGTCGGGAAGGCAGGGAGACCCCGGTTCTTCAAGGTTCTACCTATCTCTGGAAGATGACCTCCTAAGGATATTCGGCTCAGACCGTATATCGGGGATCATGCAGAGACTCGGGATGGAAGAGGGAGAACCGATAGAACACGGCCTGGTAAGTAAGGCCATAGAAAATGCCCAGAAGAGGGTTGAGGGACACAACTTCGACATAAGAAAACACCTCCTCGAATATGACGACGTCATGAGTAGGCAGAGAGAGGTAATATATGACATGAGGAAAGAACTCCTCATTGCGGGGAAAGACAGCAGGGATATCCTGATCAATATGGCCGAGGATGTTATATCGAACCATTTCCCACTCTATATCGAGCCGAAAGTCCATTTTGAGGATTGGGATATTACCGGACTGGTCGGATTCCTTAAGGGGGAGTTTGGGCTTAATGCCCACTCGGAAAATGGGCACTTAACCATAGAGGGGGTTGAACCAATATTGGCAGAAGAGGTTCGCAGTGAAAAACTACACGAAGACCTGGTAGATGCAGTTGCCAAGGCGTATGACAAAAAGGCGGACGAGGCAGGAAACCCTGAGGTGGTCAGGCATGTGGAAAAGATGCTTATACTCCAGATAATAGATTCGCAATGGAAGGATCACCTCTTAAGTATGGACCACCTGAGGGAGGGGATTGGCTTTAGAGGCTATGGACAAAAAGATCCACTTAATGAGTATAAGAGAGAAGGCTTCGAACTCTTCGCCCAAATGATAGAGAGAATCAACCAGGAATCATGCCGTAACCTCTTCAGGATACACCTGTCGAGCGAAGAGGAGGGGCTCTCCATCCGCAGAAAAGAACAGAAGATGGTTGAACATAGAGGCGACATAGCTACCTCAGGAGGTGAAACAGCGGCTACAGTCAAGAGAGATAACCCCAAGGTGGGAAGGAACGACCCCTGCCCCTGCGGCAGCGGCCATAAGTACAAGAAATGCTGCGGGGCCTAAAAAAGGCTCGCCAAGGCAACGGCCTAGAAAGAATTGCAAAGAAACGTGACAATCGAGCCTAATTCAAATGGAATATTGGTCGGGACAAACCTGACCAAGAGATATACGGATACCTTGGCTGTAGACGGGATAAACTTCAGCATATCCCAGAATGAGTGTTACGGTTTTCTGGGGCCTAACGGGGCAGGTAAGACCTCGACCATGAAGATGATTCACTGCCTCTCCCCTGTTACATCAGGCACCCTCCTGGTCGCGGGCATGGATGTTATGACCGAGGCTAGGCGGGTCAAATCTATCATGGGGGTAGTTCCCCAGGAACAGAACCTAGACCCTGATCTGACCGTCATAGAAAACCTTATAGTTTACGCCAGATACTTTAACATCCCCCTGAGAGAGGCGCGGAAGAGAGGAGAGGAGTATCTCGACTTCTTTCAACTGGCCAACAAGAGCAATTCCAAAATCAGGGAGTTATCGGGGGGGATGAAACAAAGGCTCCTTATTGCCCGCGGTCTTATAAACAAGCCAGATATTCTAATACTCGACGAACCAACCACCGGTCTCGACCCACAAGCCAGGCACATGATTTGGCAAAAGATAAGGCACCTCAAGAAAGAGGGAATAACCATAGTCTTGACTACCCACTACATGGAGGAGGCCAGCCAGCTTTGCGACCGGGTAGCCATAATGGACAGGGGGAAGATATTGGTTGAAGGCGATCCGGCCAAACTGGTTGAAGAAAGGGTAGGGAAAGATGTCTTTCAGGTCTGGTGTGAAGGGGGCGAAAAGGAGGAATTGACCAGGGATATGAAGAGCTTCGATTTCTCATACGAACAGGTAGGGGATATCATCTATATCTTTTCAAAAAACGGAGACGAGGAGCTGAAAAACCTTATAGCCGGAAAATATATAAAGTTCCTGCACCGGCCGGCCGCCCTTGAAGACCTCTTCCTAAAGCTTACCGGCCGGAGATTGAGAGATTAAGATGAAGGATTATTTAAAGCAGATAAAACTCCCCATATTCTCCCTCAGAGCCGTTAGGGTCTGGCAGAGAAACATGAAGAGTTACCGAAGATACTACAAGGCCAACCTTTTGGGGGCCTTGGGAGAACCGGTTATGTACCTGTTTGGTATGGGGGTCGGGATAGGCGGATACCTCCACACTATTGAAGGGGTCAGCTATATGCAGTTCATCGCCCCCGGACTTTTAATGACGACCGCCATGTATTCGGCCACCTTTGAGTGCACCTTCGGTTCCTACACCCGCATGGCCGAGCAAAAGACCTACGATGGGATTCTGGCCACACCGCTCGACATCACCGACATCGTCGTGGGAGAGGTTTTATGGGGGGCCACCAAGAGCCTTATAAGCGGTTCGATAATGCTTGTCATAATAATCTTGGCCGGCTTGATGAGAGGGAGTATTACAATGGTCCCCCCTGCCCTGCTTCTTATATTTCTTGTCGGGATACTCTTCTCTTCGATGGCCATGATAGTAACCGCCTTATCCCCCAGCTATGATTTCTTCTCCTACTATTTCACCCTGATTTTAGCCCCCATGTTTTTTTTCTCCGGCATCTTCTTCCCATTGGCAAAATTCCCCGGAATCATCAGGTTATTTTCCCTCCTCCTTCCCCTGACGCATGCGGTAAATATATCGCGGGCCTTTGTGATGGGGAATATCTCCTATGCCGTTCTGGCCTCCATCCCCCTGCTCATACTTGGCGCCTTTATCATGATGACTATAGCCATAAATCTTGTGCGTAAAAGGGTCATCCAGTGA
>JAHJSF010000013.1 GCA_018830405.1 Nitrospinota bacterium
ATGGTCGCCAAGGTTACCGAACCGGCCAAAATCAGCACCTACGCCAGCCTGAACACAATAATGGTCGACGGAACCGGCATGTGCGGGGCCTGTAGGGTTACGGTCGGTGGAAAGACAAAGTTTGTCTGTGTCGACGGGCCGGAGTTTGATGCCCATCAGGTTGATTTTGATGAGATGCTGAACCGGATGAAGCAGTATAAGGATGAGGAGGATACGGCCAGAGATATCTTCCTCTATAAGCACGACAAGAAAAGTGGGGGATGCTGTTGCGGAGGAGGAAATATTGCCTAAAGACATAGACAGAATAAAAAAGGAGATAGAGGGGAGAACCCTCTGGCCCTACGTAGAGGGGGCAAAACTCCTCAAGAGATATAACTACGATACTGAACACACCTATACCTTTGAGAGTGGTTTCGGGCCATCCGGCTTCCCTCATATAGGGACATTCGGGGAGGTAGTTCGAACCGGGTTCATCATAAGCGCTTTAAAGGAATTCGGCTTTAAGACCAAACTGATCGCCTTTTCCGATGACCTTGATGGTCTGCGTAAGGTGCCGGAGGGGATGCCGGAGTGGCTGAAGGATCACTTGGGAAGACCGGTCTCAGCCATCCCCGACCCATTCGGAGAGGAGGAGTCTTTTTCAGCCCACATGAACGGGAGGCTCAAAAACCTGCTTGACTGGATAGGGGTAGATTATCAGTTTATCTCCTCAAAAGAGGCCTATGAGAGCGGATTATTCGATGAGGGGATTAAGACCCTTCTGGCCAATACAACCAAACTAGAGTCTATTATCCTCCCTACCCTCTCTGAAGAAACTAGAAAGAGCTGGCACCCCTTCTTCCCGATATGCGAGAATTGTGGGCGAAACCTGACCACCACCGTAACCAATATAGACTTAAACGAATATAGTGTTGACTATGTCTGCGGCAAGGATCAGGAAGTAATTAAAGGATGCGGACATCAAGGGACACAGACCGCCCTGGCCGGTCACGGCAAGATGACCTGGAGGGTCGACTGGCCCCTCAGGTGGCAGTCCCTTAAGATAGATTATGAACTCTACGGAAAAGACCTTATTGATTCATTCACCGTAGGGAAAAAGATTATGGGGGGGATATTCAACGCCAAAGGCCCTGAAAATATGTTCTACGAGATGTTCCTCGACGAGGATGGGACCAAGATATCAAAGTCAAAGGGGAAGGGATTAACGGTAGAGTCGTGGCTTAAATATGGCACCCTCGAGTCGATTAATCTACTTATGTACAGGAAGCCTCGAAAGGCAAAGGAACTCTCCTACAGAATCATTCCGACCTATGTTGACGATGTAACCTCCATACACAAAGATTACGAAGAGAAGGGGAAGCCAGCCGAACATGACTTCAACTTTATCCGAAGCGACAAGAGTGACGGACATGGATACCCGGATGTCAGCTATATGCTGGTCTGCAACCTTATGGCTGCCCTTAAATCTACCGACAGGGAGATAATCAAGAGCTATCTGACCAGACAGACCGACATCGCCGATAAACACCTGGAAGGGACATTCCTTGAGGAGCTTATTACCAAGGGGAAGGCCTTCTACGAGGACTTTGTCAGTGCCTCTAAAGAGCCGCTGATTCTCTCTCCGGAGGATATATCACTCTTGGAAAAGGTAATAGAGATGTTGCAGGTTGAACAAACCGCCGAAGAGATACATGATGGAATATATGAGATAGCCAACAGTAGCGGCATTCTCCCCAAAGACCTCTTCCGGACACTCTACCTGGTTCTGATAGATCACTCAAGGGGACCAAGGCTGGGAGGATTCATCAAGATGATCGGGGAGGATAGGGCGGCTGAGGTCATCAAAGAGAAGATCGCCGAAGCCGACAAAGCCGGCCTTTGAAGGCGACTTCTCATTAGTGTATAGACAGAGCGTCAGAAAAAAGGAGGGGAGTTTTCAAAACAAACCACCCCTGCCCCTCCTTAACTAAGGAGGGGAGTTTAAGGCGCGACAAATCCCCCCTTATCCCCCTTTACTAAAGGGGGGATGGGGGGATTGAGAAGCAACAAAGGGATACAAATTTATGATGCTCTGTCCTCAGTCAGCAGCGGCAGTCTTAAAATAAATTTAGTCCCCTCCCCCTCCCTGCTGTCTAC
>JAHJSF010000094.1 GCA_018830405.1 Nitrospinota bacterium
CAGTAATCGTCTGTTTTTTCCCATCCGTAAATCATACCGATTTTTTACCCCTTTTAAAAGCTCTTTTCTCTTTGTTTAATAACACGTTATACCCCATAAAGTTCATCATTTTACCCACACTAAGACGCGATGAGCCGTAATTATTTTTATTTTTCGGCTATATAATCTCTCAATAGTCGAAGGGCCTTTTCGGCCGTCAGTTTCTTAATCTCCTCTCTGCTCCCCTTAAATATATAGTTGTGACAGACAGTTTTATCTTTCCCTGAGATGGCTATATAGACCAATCCAACCGGTTTTAGGGCGCCTCCTCCGCTTGGTCCGGCTATCCCCGTTACGGATAAGGCGATATCGGTTCCGCTTGATTGTCTCAGGCCTTCGGCCATCTCCTTGGCGGTTTCAGGGCTGACCGCCCCAAACATCTCTAGGGTTGATTCTCTTACCCCAAGGTATTTAATCTTGGCCAAATTGCTGTAAGCCACTATTCCGCCGTAAAAATATTCGGACGAACCTGGCACATTGGTCAGCAAATTAGCTATTAGTCCCCCGGTGCAAGACTCGGCCAGAGAGAGAGTAATGGTAATGTTAGATTCTTTAAGAAGCAGACCTATCTTTTCTTCTATCTTCATATTGGGAAAAGTTTATAGGCAAGCAGTGCCTGTATGATTAAATTTGTTGCCATGCCCGCAGCGGCATCGTCCATGACTATCCCCCACCCGCCGGGGAGTTTTTCTAATAACCTGAATGGTTTCCAGATATCGAGCACTCGGAAGATGACAAAACCGGCAATTATGACAGCGGCCCTAGGAGGAAGAAGAAAGAGGGACAATAGAATCCCTATGATTTCATCTATAACCACCTCTGGCGGGTCTTTCTTGGCCAATATACGTTCTGATTCGGTGGATAGATAGATACCGGCTATCGTCAGGAGCGCGATAACTGATATATAGTTTACAGGCGATAGACGGCTCATCACAATATATATAAATATCCCGACAACGGTTCCGGCCGTTCCCGGGGCAATTGGGAAATAGCCGGAGTAGAATCCGGTTGATAAAAAGAGGATACCCTTATCAAAGGGGGTTTTTTCTTTAGTCTCGTTTATCATCCGTTACCCCTTAATCCAATCGCGCCAATTGTTGTCTATAACGCCGTTTTTTTTGTACCTAAGCATGGCATCCTTGCATAGGCAGTCTCTGTCGATATCGTTCAAAATAGAGATGGCCTCTTTTATAATCCTCGGTATGTTACAAAGTGCCGCTTCAACTGCGGCATGTTCCTCTTCATCCTGTATTCCTTCAAAGAGCTTTCCCCCTTTATACCTTCTATCCCTTACCCCCTCGGCATAGTTGGTCAGATAACAGATAGAGGCGTAGCATATCTCCAATTCTCTGGCCAGAAAGACCTCCGGTATCAGGGTCATCCCCACCAGATCTCCCCCTATAATCTTATATTTTGTTATCTCGGCCGGGGTCTCCAGACGCGGCCCTTCGGTGCAGAGGTAAACCCCTTCCTTTCTATGATTGATGCCAAGGTTGGCTAAAGACCCATTAAGTGCCTCCCTTATTATCGGGCAGAATGGTTCGCTTTGGCGTATAAACCCCAAGCCTCTCTTTTCAAAGAAAGTATTTAGCCTGTTTTTGGTTTCGTCTATCAGGTCGCTGGGGATGGCTATCTCCCCTACCCTGTAACGATCGTTTATTATCCCCGGGCCGGACCACGATATTATCCTTTCGACTCCTAACTCCTTTAGTCCCCATATATTGGCCCTGTAATTAACAAAGGGGGCGGCGGTGCTGTATCTCTCTTCCCCGTGTCTCGACATAAAGAGATATTCTATCGAATCGTCTTGGAAAAAATGTATGGGCGCACTTTGTCCGAAGGGGGTCTCTACTATCTTTGATTCGACCTCCTCCCCAAGTTTATTTTCTCTTAGTAGGTCATAGGAACGGCTTCCGCCGATTATTGCTAATTTTGATTTAAAAGACATAGTCCCTTATACTTAGAGAGAGGTTAAACAGCCAGAGTTGTTTAAGACTCGATTCTAACAAAATATGGCCATTCCTACAAAAAAGTTCTTTTCTTCTAAGGAATATTGATGATCCGTTTCGAGGACATAGTTGACGCTGTTTTGGCCTACAACGAGTCGGCCGATATAGACCTGATAAAAAAGGCCTATGTCTACTCGGCCAAGGTTCATAGCGGACAATTGCGGGACAGCGGTGAGCCCTACCTTAGCCACCCCTTGGCCGTTGCTCACCTTCTCACCAAGCTCAACATGGACGAGACAAGCATAGCGGCCGGTCTGCTGCACGACACCATAGAGGACACCTGCTCCACCCCTGAGGAGATAAAAGACCTGTTTGGAGAGGAGGTTCTATTTCTGGTTGACGGCCTTACTAAGATAGGCCGGATAAAATTTTCAAGTCAAGAGGAACAGCAGGCTGAAAACTATAGGAAGATGATCTTGGCCCTATCAAAGGATATCAGGGTTATCATTATCAAGCTGGTTGACCGCCTTCACAATATGCGCACCATCGATATTCTCCCCCCGCCGAGGAAGAAGAGAATAGCCCAGGAGACGCTGAACCTCTATGTCCCGATTGCGGAGAGGTTGGGTATAAGCTGGATTAAACATGAGCTTGAGGAGATTGCGGCTCAGACCATATACAAAAGGGAGTACCTAAAGGTAAAGGATAAATTGTCCCTGACCAAAGAGGAGCGAGAGGCCTACATCAATAAGGTTATAGCCATTGTGGAGGAGAAGCTGAAGGGGTTTGGGAAGCCGGTTAAGATAGAAGGTCGCCCCAAATCTTTCTACAGTATCCATAATAAAATGCTGTCGCAGAATATATCCCTTGACGAGCTTTACGACCTTAACGGTATACGGATTATCTGTGATACCGAGGGAGATTGCTACTCCCTTCTCGGTATTATCCATTCGATATGGACGCCGGTTCACGGGAAGATTAAGGATTATATTGCCCTCCCTAAGGCCAATATGTATCAATCGCTTCATACAACGGTTATCGGACCGGAGGGGCATCATGTTGAGTTCCAGTTTAGGACCGATCAGATGCATCTGATAGCCGAGTATGGGATAGCTGCCCACTGGAAGTATAAAGAGTTTGTCGAGAGTAAGAGGTCCGGGATGGTTGACCAAGCGGAAGAACAGTTTGAGTGGATAAGGCATATGCTTGAGTACCAGCATGAGATAAAAGACCCGAAGGAGTTTCTCGAATCTATGCGCCTTGAGCTTTACTCCGATGAGGTACACGTCTTTACCCCAAAGGGGGAGGTAAAACAGCTCCCCAAGGGTTCTACAGCCCTCGATTTTGCCTATAGCATCCATACCGATATAGGCCACCACTGCGTTGGCGGCAGGGTAGATGGGCGGATGGTTCCCTTAAAGTATGAGCTGCAGGATGGTAATGTGGTCGATATTATTACCTCTTCGTCCCATAAACCTAATCAGGATCTCCTCAAGATAGTCAAAACCTCAAGGGCCAAATCTAAGATTCGTTCCTTCCTTAAAGAGGAGCAGAGGGAGAGCGGGGTTCTTTTGGGCAGAGAGATTGTGGCCAAATCAATTAGAGACCTCAGGCTTAAGGTAGATGATTATGTTAAAGACTCAAAGCTCCTCCCCGTGGCCCAAGGGGCCGGTTTTTCAACTACTGAAAACCTTTTGTTGGCTATAGGGCGTGGGAAGTTTTCCGTTCAGAACATAATATCGAAGATTGTCCCGGCTGAAATATTGGAGAAGATACGGGAGGGTAACAAATGGAGTGTTCGAGAACTTATAAAGAAAGTTACCTCCAAAAAGGAGGAGAGAGTAGGGGTAGAGGGGATAAAGATAAAGGGGCTGGACGGAGTCCTTGTCAGGGTGGCCAAATGTTGTCGGCCTGTTCCGGGGGATCGTATTGTCGGTCTTATATCAAGGGGGAGGGGAATCATAGTCCATAGCGCCAATTGTCAAAATATAGTCGACGTGGCTTACGAACCTGACCAGATTATTGGCGTGGAATGGGATTTGCCAAAGGACTCAGTTTATCAGGTTATAGTATTGATAAAGGTAGTTAACAGACCAGGAATTCTGGGCATGGTTACCAACGCTATAGCCCTTAAGGGCTTTAACATCAGTGATGTCCGGCTTGATACAAAATCGTCCAAGGATGCCTATATGGAGATATCTATTGATGTTCCCGACAGCACAAAACTACCCGAAATAGTTACGGCCATCAAGTCTATAAAGGGGGTGAAGAGTGCTGTTAGGATTAACAAGCACTCTCTATCGAATCAGAAAGAGCCTCAGGGAGACGGAGACTAGCGAACAGCCTTGGCTACTTTGCCCGACTTAAGGCAGCTCGTGCACACCCTAGCCTTCTTGGTGGCCCCGTTTTCTATTATACGAACACTCTGAAGGTTTACGTCCCACCTACGCTTGGTAATGTTATGGGCGTGGCTGACGTTGTTGCCGAACGATGGCCCCTTGCCGCATACATCGCATGATCTAGACATACTGATATACTCCTTTTCTATTTGAAAATGTTTAATCTACCGAAAGCAAAAAGAATAGCACTATTTTTCAGGGGTTGCAAGAGAAAGAATGACAGGTGTAGCGAGCAGATAAACTGTCCTCATCTGTAGCACATCAATTGTCCGGTTATTATTATAATGTATGGCCAGAGAAAGGAGGGCTATACATGAGACGAACGGAGATACTGCAGGAGGTTCGGAAGATGAGATTTGAAGA
>JAHJSF010000095.1 GCA_018830405.1 Nitrospinota bacterium
CCAGTAATCGTCTGTTTTTTCCCATCCGTAAATCATACCGATTTTTTACCCCTTTTAAAAGCTCTTTTCTCTTTGTTTAATAACACGTTATACCCCATAAAGTTCATCATTTTACCCACACTAAGACGCGATGAGCCATAATTTATAGAATCCCTCCTGACTTCCCTTTGTCAAAGGGAGGGACTTTTTGTTTCACTGTATAGAACAGTTAGCTCCCCCCTTTAGAAAAGGGGGGCGTGGGGGGATTTGAAAGAACAATATTATCCCCAATGTTCCCCTTCCCTTATACACAGCCACATAAATAGAACGGCATACAGAGCGTCAGAATAAGGCAGACCGAGGCGCAACGAAAGAGAGGAGTGAGGCGTATTTTCAGCATACGCCGTAGCGACGAGCTGAGGAGCAACAAAGGTACGCAAAATTATGACGCTCTGTATATATTAATGCCTGAAGTGCCTGACCCCTGTAAAGAGCATGGCAATGTTATGCTCGTTGGCGGCTGCTATTACCTCTTCATCACGGATCGATCCCCCCGGCTGGATTATGGCCGTTACCCCTGCCTCAGCGGCGGTATCTATGGCGTCTCTGAAGGGGAAGAAGGCGTCGGAGGCGAGGACAGTCCCCTTAACCGGCCTGGTGGCCTTCATGACGGCTATTCTGGATGAATCGACCCGGCTCATCTGCCCGGCCCCCACAGCGATCAAAAGCCCTCTGTCGGCAAATATTATGGCATTGGATTTAACATGCTTGGCAATCTTCCAGGCAAATATCATCCCCTCACGTTCCTTGTCGGTAGGCGCCCTTTCTGTTACAACCTTGAGGTCTCCTTCGTTTAGTAGTAGAGAATCATTTCCCTGGACCAATAACCCACCGGCCACACTTCTGACATTATGAACCTTGTCAACCTTGGTAATAGGAATAGGCAATCTGAGTACCCTTAGATTCTTTTTCCCCTTTAGTATCTCGAGGGCCTCAGGGGCATAGTCGGGCGCAGCCACAACCTCAAGGAAGGTTGCGGCCAGCTCCTCGGCCGTAGCCTTATCCACCTTTCGGTTGAAGCCGACGATACCGCCAAAGGCGGAGACAGGGTCTGTCTCACGGGCCATTCGGTAGGCCTCAAGGAGTGATTCATTCGAGGCCGCCCCGCAGGGGTTGGTATGTTTGATTATTACCGCAGTTGTCTCCTTAAACTCCGAGACCAGCTCCACCGTGGCCGAAAGGTCGAGGATGTTGTTGTAGGAGAGCTCCTTCCCGTTCAGCTGTTCCGCCCCGCTGATTCCATAGTTGGTTCCGATCTCTTTATAGAAGGCGGCAGACTGGTGTGGGTTCTCTCCGTATCGTAGTCCGGCTATCTTGCTATAGGAGCGGTTTATGATTTCAGGATATTCTTCCTTGGACGATACCGATTCAAAATAGTTGGATATCATCGAATCGTAACGGGCGGTGTGGGTGAAGGCCTTGCCGGCCAAGGCAAACCTGGTCTCTTGGCTGACTTGACCATTATTATCTTCCATCTCGGATAGAATCTTATCGTAGTCTGAGGCATCAACAACCACGACAACATCGTTATGGTTTTTGGCGGCTGAGCGGAGCATGGATGGGCCTCCGATATCTATATTCTCTATAATGTCCTCCCGGCTGCTCTTTGGGTTGGCCACGGTCCTTTCAAAGGGGTAGAGGTTGACAACCACCATGTCGATAGCCTCTATCCCGTGGGTGCTCATGGCATCCATATGTCCTTTTATATCCCTGCGTCCCAGAATGGCTCCATGTATCTTGGGGTGGAGGGTCTTAACCCTTCCATCCATGATTTCCGGAAAACCCGTATAGTCTGAAACCGGTGTTACGGCTACCCCCTTTTCTTTGAGTAGTTTTTCCGTGCCTCCGGTGGAGAGGATGGCTACCCCCCTCTCGGCCAGCTTTTTGGCAAACTCTAGAATTCCATTTTTGTCGGATACGCTTATTAGTGCCCTCTTTATCTCTCCCATTTCCTCCCTTTCATCCGAAGTCGCCTTCAAACGTATACAACCCCCTAGCCCCCTTTTCTAAGGGGGAATCGTTGGATGCCCCTTTTTCAAGGTGGACTCTACTGCAATTCCCCCTTAGAAAAGGGGGAGTAAGGGGGTTGTTATCATCTTGAATTCAACTCCGTATCAGTTTAATGTTGTTAATAATTGATACTTATTTACCTAAATTACCATAGTGATACTGGATGACCGAGGCTACCGTTAGCGGTACCGTCTCTGTCCTTAATATATTACTCCCCAATCCGGCGGTAACAAAACCGTGACTTCTGGCTGTCTCAACCTCCTCCACGGCTATCCCCCCTTCAGGTCCGATGATGATGGCTATTCTATCAGGTGTCTCCTTGGAGGATGACAAAATGCCCTTAAGGGATATATTTTTCTCCTCTTCCCAGAGGATTATCTTTAATATTGTCCCTCTCTCGGCCAGACAGAACTCCTCTATGGAGCATGGTTCTGAAACTGAAGGAACCTTGGGCCGTCCTGTCTGTTCAGCCGCCTCCAGGGCAATCTTGCGCAGCCGTTCTATCTTGGGAGAGGCATTTTCCCCCTTAGACATACTTCTTTTCATTCGGATCGGGACAAAGGATGTTACCCCAAGCTCCGTCCCCTTTTGGACAACGAGGTCCATCTTGTTCCACTTGGGGAGTCCCTGTCCGATTACTATGGCCGGTTTCTCTTTTCCCTCTCGGAATTTTTTGTTTGTTATCAGGGCGGTTACCCCCCCCTTCGACATATTTTCTATCTCGGCCTGATACTCCCAACCGGTTCCGTCAAGCAGACAGACCTTGTCCCCCGTAGAGAGTCTCAGCACCTTGCGTAGCTGATCACCGATATGCCTGGGCAAGCTGACCCTATTTTCGTTAAACCTGTCCGGCGGGATAAAAAACCTATGAATCATATATATAGTAATAGTGAAAAGAAAATTACCATAATCCCCCCATCCCCCCTTTAGTAAAGGGGGGTAAGGGGGGATTTGATGTCAACTTATCTGCCTCTGCCTGGCACGCAGACAGATTTAATGTCTTTACTATAGAAAAGAATAATTAAGAAAAGGGAGAATTATCTATAGTTGATGAATTGGAGCTGTATTCCCAGATCCTTCCCCTTGAGGAGTTGCATGACTGCCTGTAGGTCATCCTTGCTCTTACCGGTGATGCGGACCTGCTCCTGCTGGATAGAGGCCTGAACCTTCAATTTGGCTTCCTTGACCAGCTTGACTATCTCCTTCCCCTTTTCGGTTGGTATCCCCTGCTGGATGGTAATAACTTGGCGGGCTGTTCCTTCCGCGGCCGGCTCTATCTTGCCGTAGACTAGGTTTTGAATAGGCACATTTCTCTTGACCAATTTTGACTGGAGTATATCTATGACAGCCTTAATCTTTATATTGTCATCCGAAATAAGTGTTATCTTGTTCTCTTTTCCATTGGGCTCGATATTACTCTTGCTCCCCTTAAAATCGAATCTCTGTTTAATCTCCATAAGGGCCTGATTGATGGCATTGTTGACCTCGGCCATATCTACCTTTGAGACTACGTCAAATGATGATTCACTCGCCATGATATTTCTCCCTGATCTTTTATCTTTGGTTAGACAGAGCGACATAAATTTGTATACCTTTGTTTATCCTCGGCTCGTCGATATACAACCCCCTATCCCCCTTTGTTAAGGGGGAATAAGGGGGTTGTATATCGTCTCACTCCTCGCCTTCGTCGCGCCTCGGTCTACTTTTTTCTGCCGCTCTGTATAGATTTTGTCATTGCCGTAAAGCCGGGAAAGGGTAATGGTTATGTTCCCGACCAAGCACAATCGATATACGCTCAACCATAATATTAGAAAGAGACTCTTTTTTCAAGTGTAGGTAGTGGGGGGGTATTTCCCGGGGAAGGAGATAAAAAAAGGGTGTCTTCTTTACGAAAGACACCCTTTTAAAATCTTCTGGAGATTTATTTAGATACTGCGTCCTTAAACTTCTGCCCCGGTTTAAATTTCGGGACCTTCTTGGCCGGTATTTTAATCTTCTCACGAGTCTGAGGATTAAGGCCAACCCTGGCCGCCCTCTTGGCTACGCTGAATGTACCAAACCCTACTAATGTAACGCCGTTCCCCTTTTTAAGAGTTCCCTGTACAGCACCTATAAAAGCGTTTAATGCCTTTTCTGAGTCTCCTTTGGAAAGATTGGAATCTTTGGCCATCTTTTCAATCAATTCTGATTTGTTCACCTGGTATATGCACCTCCTTTCCAATGGTAGATTTTTGAAATGCTGTTGACACAACTGCTTTAGTGAATAATATTCTTGCAGGGACTCTAATGTCAAGAGTTTTTTCTTATCATTTTTTCCGTCTATCCCTTTTTATTGCTGGGCTTGGCCCCCTAGATCCTTTTTTTAGAGTCTAATCTATGTGACGGCCAAGATATAGCATGTTATTATTGTGGGTAGTTATTTGGTTAATATTGTTGTAAACAATGAAGGAGAGGAGAACTCTTTTGGTCAAGAAAAAAGGGGGAGGGAACAATATCAGCAAAGAGATGACGGATCGCCATATATTTAAAACCTACAATAGATATCCGGTAACATTTGTTAGGGGAGAAGGGGTCTACCTTTGGGATGAAACCGGTAAGAGGTATATTGATTTTGTGGCCGGTTTGGCCGTTAATAATGTCGGGCATTGTCATAAGGATGTTGTTAAGGCTATAAGCGACCAAGCCTCAAAACTGATTCATGTCTCCAATCTTTACTATACCCAACCCCAATCGGAACTTGCCCGTCTCATGACTGCCTCATCCTTTGCCGATAGGGTCTTTTTCTGTAATAGTGGGGCCGAGGCCAACGAGGCGGCTATCAAGCTGGCCCGCCGTTATTCACGGGAGAGGTTTGGTGGGGCAAAACGTTATGAGATAATCACCATGCTCAATTCGTTTCATGGCCGGACAATGGCCACCATTACCGCCACGGGACAGAAAAAGATGCAGGAAGGATTCCAGCCTCTATTGGCCGGATTTAAACATATCCCCTTCAACGACCTTGAGGCCCTAAAAAAGAGTTTTAGCGAAAAGACCTGTGCCGTTATGATTGAGCCGATACAGGGGGAGGGGGGGGTAAATATCCCTGATGCCGGCTATCTTGAGGCGGTTGGTGAATTATGCCGCGAGAAGAGGGTTCTCCTAATATTTGATGAGGTACAGACCGGCATGGGAAGGACAGGGAGGTTGTTCGCCCATGAGCACTACAATGTAAAACCGGATATAATGACCTTGGCCAAAGGGCTGGCCGGGGGGATGCCGATTGGGGCGATGTTGGCCAGAGAGGATATCGCCTCTTTCCTGCCTCCCGGGAGCCATGCCTCAACCTTTGGGGGTAATCCGGTAAGCGCTGCTGCAGGAATAGCCACCTTTAAGCTTATGAGCCGTTCACTCCTGTCAAACTGTAAATCGGTCGGCAAGTATATGATTAAAAGACTGAATACCCTCAAAAAGAGGTATAAGTTCATAAAGGATGTCAGGGGGGCGGGACTGATGGTTGCTATGGAGCTCGACTTTCCCGGGCGTGAGATAACGATGATGATGCTGGAAAAGGGGATATTGATTAACTGTACGGCGGAAAGGGTTCTCCGTTTTGTCCCCCCGCTGATGGTAGGGAAAAAGGAGGTTGATATAGTTGTTGACGCCCTTGAGGATATATTCTCCTCGGGGGAGTTGTAATTCCCCCTTTGTCAAGGGGGATTAAGGGGGTTATATATAATCTCACGTAAATTTACATATTTTTAGAGCGATAAAATGAATATAAAGGATCTTTTAAGAGTATCCGATCTAAGCCGAAGCGACATAGAAGAGATATTCGAGTTGACCGATACGCTTAAAAAGAAGAGGGAGAGAGGGGAGGTCTATGCCCCTTTGGCCGGCAAGACGTTGGGTTTGATATTCAGCAAGGCCTCGACTAGGACGCGTATCTCCTTTGAGGCGGGGATGCTCCAACTGGGGGGACACTCAATATATCTTGATCAGCATAACCTTCAGATGTCACGCGGTGAGTCGATTAAAGATTCTGCCCGAATATTTTCCGCTTACCTTGATGGGGTTGTCATAAGAACATTTTCTCATGTCGAGGTTGAGGAGTTGGCTATGACCGCCATGATACCTATTATTAACGGACTTACCGATACCCATCATCCCTGCCAGATATTGGCCGATTTATATACAATAAAGAGCCGATTGGGAAGATTAGAGGGGGTTAAAATTGCCTATATCGGGGATGGGAACAATGTCGTTAATTCCCTTATGGAGGGGGCGGCCATCTTCGGGATGGAACTCACCATCTCGACCCCGAAAGGGTATGAGCCGGACGCCGATATTCTGAAGATGTCGGAGGAGGTCGCGGCCGAAGCCGGGGGGAAGATATCTCTTTGCCGAGACCCTATGGAGGCAGCCCGTAAGGCCGATATACTTTATACAGATGTTTGGATAAGTATGGGGCAGGAAAAGGAGCGGGCCAAACGGGAGAAAGACTTTAAGGGATACCAGATTAATAACAAGATTCTTAAGCAGGCGAGCAAGGATGCCTTGGTTATGCATTGTCTGCCGGCCCATCGAGGGGAGGAGATAACCGCTGAGGTGATTGACGGTGATCGGTCAATTGTCTTCGAAGAGGCGGAGAATAGACTCCATGTTCAGAAGGCCGTTCTGCAGCTTCTTTTGTCATAAAAGAGATTTTTAAAAATAAATTAGGGAGATATTATAGTGGCCAGCAGAGAGAGAGACGTGGTTAAAAAGGTTGTATTGGCTTACTCCGGGGGGCTTGATACCTCGGTAATATTGAGGTGGCTTATAGAGGAGTATGGCTGCCAGGTAGTCTGTTTTGCCGCCGATGTGGGACAGGGGGCCGAGCTTTCCCCGGTCAGGGCCAAGGGGATGAAGACGGGGGCCAGTAAGGTCTATATCGAGGACCTGAGAGAGGAGTTTGTAAAGGATTATATATTCCCGATGCTTAGGGCCAATGCGGTCTATGAGGGGAACTATCTCCTCGGGACATCTATTGCCAGGCCGTTGATAGCCAAGGCCCAGATAAGGATTGCCAAGAAGGAGAAGGCGGATGCGGTGGCCCATGGAGCCACAGGGAAGGGGAATGATCAGGTCAGGTTTGAGCTGGCCTACCATACACTTAGCCCGGGGATAAAGATTATTGCCCCTTGGAGGGAGTGGGACCTAAATTCAAGAAAATCGCTAATAGACTATGCCAAACGTTTTGGGATAGATGTTCCGGTAACCAAGAAGAAACCTTACAGTTCCGATAGAAACCTCTTTCATATAAGTTTTGAAGGTGGAATATTGGAAGACCCTTGGGCCGAGCCGAAGGAGGATATGTTTCAGATGAGTGTTTCTCCCGAGAAGGCCCCCAATAAACCAACCTACATAGAGATAGAGTATCTGAAGGGGAATCCGATTGCTGTTGACGGCGTCAAGATGTCTCCGGCTTCTCTTCTGGGCAAGCTGAACGAGTTGGGAGGGAAGAATGGGGTAGGGCGCAAGGATATTGTCGAAAACCGCTTTGTCGGGATGAAATCGAGAGGGGTCTATGAAACCCCCGGAGGGACAATTCTTCATGTCGCCCATCGGGGGATAGAGTCGATAACGATGGATAGAGAGGTTATGCATCTGGCCGACGCGCTTATGCCTAAATATGCCGAGCTGGTCTACAATGGTTTTTGGTTTTCGCCGGAGAGGGAGATGATGCAGGCGGCCATCGATGCCGGTCAGACTAATGTCAGCGGGGTGGTACGTCTTAAACTCTACAAGGGAAATTGTATGCTGGTAGGGCGTAAGTCGGCCAAGTCTCTCTATAGCCAAGATTATGCCACCTTTGAGGCGGAAGATGTCTACCGCCAGGCCGATGCGGAGGGCTTTATACGCCTAAATGCACTTAGGTTAAAGATTAACGCTATATTGAATAAACGGACTTGAAGGTTCCTATTCAACTATGAGGGGAAGTATGTTATAAAGGCGGTTAATTAAGGAGGTAATTAAAATAGGATGCAACGGCTAGCCTTATGAATACGCATGTCGAGGATTTTATAAGATACCTTGAAGGAGAGAAGGGGGCATCGCCCCATACCGTCCGTAATTATTTGAGCGATCTCACCCAGTTTTTTTCCTTTCTTGAAGATAGCGGTGACACTGATATACGTAATGTGGATAAGATTGCTATCAGGCTATACCTTGCCTCTCTCTATCGGGGAGAGGTAAAGGGGAGTTCCGTGGCCCGTAAGATATCTACCCTGAGGAGTTTCTTTAAGTATCTTTGCCGAGAGGGGTATTTGGATAAGAACCCCGCCTCTCAGGTTACCCTCCCCAAGGTTGAAAAAAAGCTCCCCCATTTTTTATCTGTAGATGAGGCCTTCGCCTTGGTTGAAATGCCCAAGGGGGAGCAGGTTGCCGTTCTGCGTGATAGGGCTATTATGGAGCTGCTCTACGCGACGGGGATCAGGGTATCAGAGCTTGTTTCCCTCAATGATGGCGACATCGATTTAGCTGATTCTATGGCTCGGGTTACCGGTAAGGGGAACAAGGAGCGGCTTGTCCCTATAGGGGAGAAGGCGATTGAGGCCATGAATAGCTACCTAGCCCTAAGGGATAATATCCCCAAGGGGGGAAAGGAGGGGGCCCACCCCATTTTTATGAATATGAGGGGGGGGAGGCTGACCGATAGAAGTGTCAGAAATATAGTTGACCGTTATTCAAGGCTGGCCTCTATAAGGCAGCATGTTTCACCCCATTCCCTGAGGCACTCTTTTGCCACCCATCTTCTTGAGGGGGGGGCTAATCTTAGGATTATTCAGGAATTGCTTGGCCATTCCAGCCTTTCAACTACTCAAAAATATACACACACCAATCTTGACTATTTGATGAAGGTCTATGATGCAGCCCACCCTAAGGCCTAATACGAAGTCGCATTCAAACGCATACAACCCCCTATCCCCCTTTGTTAAGGGGGAATAAGGGGGTTGTACGTCGCTTCCTCCTTGCCCTATAATCATTCCCTTCCTTACCCCTCCCCCACTTGCTGGGGGAGGCAGGAGGGGGGTTGTTATCATTTTGAAGGCAACTTCGTAGGCTATCTCTCCTAAGGTCGTTAAGATTGTCAATTCCGCTCCCCAATTATTGTTAGGGGGGGCGATTCTATAGGTATTTGTCCAACCCTCTGGCCTTCAGAAGCTCAACAACCTTTTTTACATCCTGACTGTTCTTCTTGCTGCAGACAAGGGTTGCGTCACGCGTTGTGACAACGATCAGATCTTTCACCCCGACCAGAGCGGTCAATCCCCTACTGTTATGAACTAGGCACCCCTCTGAGGCGATGGCGATATCATTCCCAATGATACAATTCCCATTTTCATCCATCTTCACCAGCTCGGAAAGGGCCAGCCAGCTCCCAAGGTCATTCCACCCTATGTTGCATGGGATAACTCCACCCAATGATGTTTTTTCCATTATGCCGTTATCTATCGAGACCTTAGAGAATGACTTGTATATCTTGCTCAAGGTTCGACTACTGCTCTTATTATCAAGTGATTTATCTATGCGGGCCAGCCCGGAACTAAGCTCGGGCATATAGGTGTCTATCTCCCCCAATATTGTCTCGGCCTTCCAGATGAATATTCCGCCGTTCCAGTAGTAGTTGGAAGACTTAAGAAGTTCCTTGGCCTTGGAGAGGCTCGGTTTTTCTATGAATCTCTCTATCGTACGGGTGCTATGCTTATGGGTCTCAACCTTTTGCTTCTGTTTTATTTTTTTGCCCGCTTCTATGTAGCCGTAACCTGTTTCAGGATAATGCGGTTTTAGCCCTAAGGTCAGAAGCCTGTCTTCATGTTTGACTATATCTCGCCCATACCTGATTACACCCTGAAAGGCCTTGCTGTCCGATATGGTGTGGTCGGCCGGAAGGACAACCATGATGCCGCCCTTGAGCCTCCTTTTTACATGTAGCGCGGCCAAGCCTATAGCCGCGGCGGTATTTCTGGCGTATGGTTCAACGATAATGTTTTCAGGGGGAATATCGGGGAGGAGGGAGGTTATCCGCCTCCGCTGGCTCCTTACAGTCACTATAAGGATATTGTCCTTCTTTACTACGGGGAGTATCCGCTCTATGGTCTCTCTTAGGAGACTTTTATTGCTCGTTAGGGGGAGGGTTTGCTTAGGCCTTCTTTCTCGGCTGAGCGGCCAAAAACGGGTGCCGCTCCCACCTGCCATAATTACAGCGTAGAGCATATTTCCCCCTCTAAGTTGGAAGAGCCTCATAACTTCTCCGTTATGAGGCTCTCTGTATCGTTGCTATCTTATTTTACAGATTGTGAAGTTGTGACTATTTTACCACTTCCATGGCGGAGAAGAAAAAGGGAAGCTCGTAAGACACAGACTCGGGAGAGTCTGACCCATGAACAGAGTTCTTCTCTAGGTTAACAGCAAAATCTTTTCTTATTGTACCAGGCTCAGCATTTTCAGGATTAGTGGCCCCCATCAGGTCACGCCATTTGGTTATGGCGTTTTCTCCCCTTAAAACAAGGGCGACTATCGGACCGGAAGAGATATACTCGGTCAACTCTCCGTAGAAAGGCCTGGCGGCGTGAACCTTATAGAACCCTTCGGCCTCCTTCTTGGTTAAGGAGACAAGTTTCATGGCTGCTACCTCTAGGCCGTTAGACTCGATCCTCTCAACAATTTTGCCTATCAGATTTCTTTCAACTGCATCCGGTTTAATAAGGGCAACAGTCTCTTCCATTATTTATCTATCCTATCTTTCTTTAAATATTAAAAATTATGGTTTAAAAGTGTCAATAATTGCCTCAAAATCGGACTTATCCTGACCCCCTGCCTTTTTCTTTATATTCTGCAATTGTTCAGTATATGGCGTTCTTTCTACCTGATAATATATACCCGCATATAGTTCCCCGTCATTCTCCTTTATAGTCAAGTCAATTGCCTTTAGGCGGTCGGTACTGTCGTGGCTCTCCGGGATATCTATCATCATATCCCTAAACGAGTCGGCAGTGTCAATCTTGTTAAAGGTTGGACAGGGAGATATAATCTCCACAAACGAAAAACCGACATGATTCATAGCCGCAGTAATAAGGGATTTAACCTGTTTTGGGTTTCCGGAGAAACCGCGAGCGACAAATGATGCCCCGTAGGCGAGCATGTAGAGCAAGGGGTTAATAGGTTCGTCCGGTGAACCGTATGGACTGGTATTTGTGACATGGCCAAAAGTGCTTGTAGGGGAGAGCTGCCCCTTCGTTAGTCCATATATCCGGTTGTTCATCATAATGCAGGTGATGTCTATGTTCTTTCTTGCCACGTGGGGGACGTGCCCTCCGCCGATGCTGAAACAATCTCCATCACCGCTGACTACCAGGACATTGAGGGATGGATTCGCCAGTTTTACCCCTGTAGCCACAGGCAGGGCTCGTCCATGGGCGGTATGTACTCCGTATGAATTAAGGAAAAATGGGAAACGGCTTGAACATCCGATACCAGAGACGACTACGGTGTTGTTATAATCAACCCCGAGATCAGCAAAGGTATTTGTTACCCCATTTAAAACCCCAAAATGACCGCAACCGGGACACCAGATTGGTTTTATCTCGCTCTTATAATCATTAGCTTTTAATGCTGCCACTGTGGATGCCATTATATTTATCTCCTTTAATATAACTGTTTACTGTCTGAAATGTTGAAACGTTACTATTGTAGAATCTCCTCAACCTTCTTCTCAATCTCCTCGGGGTTGAATGGTAACCCACTGTAGATGTTTTGTTTTATTGGTTTTACCGAGGTCTTGGAGGCAATCAAGTCGGCAAACTGTCCCTGATAATTTACCTCCGGCACAAGCACCTTTTTCAATCCCTTGGCAAACTTCTCTATAGCCTTGACAGGTAGCGGATAGATAAGTTTTGGATATAGGGCAGAGACTTTAACCCCTTTTGCCCTCAATCGCTCTACTGCCTCACGCACTGAACCCTGCGTAGACCCCCACGATATGATCCCAATTTCAGCTCCCTCAATCCCGTCCGGCTCTTCCGGCGGCAGATCGTCTTCTATGTTTTTCAGCTTACTAAACCGTTTTTCCATCATCAAGGCGCGGTTCTCAGGTGTAGTTTGCGGAGCTCCCTTCTCTGAGTGTTCTAAGCCTGTAATCCAGTGTGCCAGCCCCTCTTCGCCCGGAATTGAAACCGGTGATATCCCGCTTTCTGTAAACTTGTATCGCTTAAATCTTTCGCCACACTCATCGCCCTTTTTTGCTCTTAAGCGGTTAACAATCTCTATCTTTGAAGGATCCGGCCGTTCCATAGTCTCTGTCCGCATCCCGAGAGAGCCATCGGAAAGAATAATGACCGGCATTTGATATTTCTCTGCCAGATTGAATGCCTTGATGGTCAATGTTACGCACTCTTCGACATTTTCGGGAGAAACAACAATCCGGGGCATATCACCATGCCCTCCATAGACGGCCATAAAAAGATCCGACTGCTCATGTTTTGTCGGCATCCCTGTGCTTGGCCCTCCCCTTTGGACGTCAGCCAAGACAAGAGGTATCTCGGCGATGCTGGCCAGTCCGAGAAGTTCAATCATCAGGGAAAGTGCGGGACCGGAGATGGCCGACATGACCTTCGCCCCCGCAAAAGAGGCTCCTATCATATGGCCTATCGCCGCTATCTCGTCCTCGGCCTGAATAAGTGTTCCGTTTGTCTTTGGAAGGAATTTGGCAAGCCATATAGCTATCTCTGTTGCCGGTGTGAGCGGGTAGCAGGAGAAGAAATTACAACCGGCAAGGAGCGCTCCAAACCCGATAGCATCATTTCCGTTGAGAAGGATTAAATCTTTCTTCTCGACGCCGGTTATGTTGTACTTGTCAACCTTCTTGATATTCTCCCGTACATAATCGCGTCCGGCATTGAAACCGATGAGGTTGTTCTCGACGATATCTTCCCCTTTACCGGCAAATTTTTCTCGAATCTTCGAATCGAAACCTTTTATCGGGATAGAAAATAGTTCGGCAATGGCACCGAGGGCGACCATGTTTTTGGCTCTATAGTTCTTTAGGTCAACCTTGGCGATCTTTGACATTGGAACACTGTATACAGTTACTCCGGGGAGATCACCCGCTTCCTCTATATCTCCTCCAGGACCATCGTAGACAAGGACTGTTCCCTCTTTTAATAAACTACGATTTAACTCCAATCCCTCTTTGTTAAAGGCGACAAGAATATGAAAGCCATCCCCCTGCGATAAAATTTTCTCGGAAGATATTCGTATTTGGGATAAGGCGTATCCACCCTTAATGGTTGCAGGGAATGTCTTAAAGGTCAGAACGTTAAACCCCTCGCGTGCGGCCGCATCGGCGGTCAAACTGCCGGCGCTGATAATACCTTCTCCTCCCTCTCCTACTATCCTGACAATGATGTCTCCAGAACTCATCTTTTTCTCCTATAGAATTTGAGCTGTTTGTTTTATTGCAAGACGGAGGCTATCGTCTTCCCGAGCTCAGACGGATTTCTGCATACATGAATTCCCGCCTCCTCCATCGCCCTGAACTTCTCGGCCGCTGTCCCCTTGCCACCGGATATTATGGCCCCGGCGTGTCCCATTCTCCTCCCCTGAGGCGCGGTCTGACCGGCAATAAAGCCGACAACCGGTTTTTTCATATTCTCCTTTATAAAGGCGGCGGCAGTTTCTTCCGCATTCCCCCCTATTTCTCCAACCATACAGACCATATCGGTGTCCTTATCCTCTTCAAAGAGGGCCAAGGCGTCGATAAAGTTTGTCCCGATAATAGGATCGCCCCCTATCCCTATACAGGTCGACTGCCCGATTCCGAGGGCGGTCATTTGGGCCACAACCTCATAAGTTAGGGTTCCGCTCCTTGATATAACGCCGACACGCCCCTTTTTATGGATATGCCCCGGCATGATACCTATCTTGGCCTCTCCCGGTGTTATTATCCCCGGACAGTTTGGACCAATGAGCCGTGTTCCTTTGTTGGCCAGGAACATTTTAACCTTGACCATTTCAATGATTGGAATACCTTCCGATATGCAGACTACAAGGGATATGCCGGCATCGGCTGCCTCCATAATTGCATCAGCCGCAAATTGGGCCGGGACGAATATGACCGATACGTTCGCCCCCGTTTCCTTGACCGCCTTAGAAACGGTGTTAAAGACAGGTATGCCGAATATCTTCTCCCCCTCTTTTCCCGGAGTAACACCGGCGACTATGTTTGTCCCATACTTTTGGCACTGCTCGGTATGAAACCTTCCCTCTGCGCCGGTTATCCCCTGCACTAATAGTCGGGTATCTTTATTTACAAGAATGCTCATTATCTATTTCCTGTCTTTAGAGTGGCTACAGCCTTCTGGGCTCCATCCATCATTCCTGAGGCTATTATGAAGTTAAAGTCGGCACTTTTTAAAATCTCTTTTCCCTCTTCGAAGTTGGTTCCTTCCATTCTTACTATGACGGGAACGGACACTTTTATATTCTCAACCGCCTGTTTTACTCCTTTGGCCAGAACATCGCACCTGAGGATACCGCCGAATATATTTATAAAGACAGCCTTAACATTCTTATCCTTCATCAATATCTTGAAGGCGTTCTCAACCATTTCTTCGTTGGCGCCTCCCCCAACATCGAGGAAATTGGCCGGTTCTCCCCCGGCCAGTTTGATTATATCCATTGTCCCCATGGCCAGTCCGGCCCCGTTGACCATGCAGCCGATATTACCATCCAACTTAATGTAGTTGAGTCTGTGCCTAGAGGCTTCAACCTCTAAAGGCTCCTCCTCGTCAAAGTCTCTAAGGTCTATAAGCTCCTTGTGGCGGTATTGGGCATTGTCGTCAAAATCCATCTTGGCGTCCAAGGCCAGAACCCTTCCGTTGTCGGTTATGACCAGAGGATTTATTTCGGCGATGGAGCAGTCCATCTCGATAAATGTTTTGTATAGGTTTGTTAAAAGAAGAGAAAAATCTTTAAAGATTTCTTTTTTAATATTTAGAGCAAAGGCCATTCTTCTAACCTGATATGGCATGATGCCAGCAGAAATATCTATTGTCTCCTTGATTATCTTTTCAGGGCTGGTTTCGGCGATTTCCTCTATGTCCATTCCTCCGGCTTCACTGGCCATAATAACGGGCGAGGCTGAGGCTCGGTCGATTACTA
>JAHJSF010000096.1 GCA_018830405.1 Nitrospinota bacterium
CACTCTCCTGTGGCGCTGTACCCAAGCCGCCGCTCTGCGGCGGCGCTGCGCCACAGCTAGTGTTTGCAGGAGAAATGAGAAAAGGTTTCGCAATTCATCCCCGACCTGAAGGTTGGGGATTTCTTGCTATGGATGAGTTAACAAGACACAGAAACAGATTTCAAAGGAGATGAAAGCAGGGAAGACCTATACGGGCGACCTTGTAGGGTATCTAAAAAAAGAGGGGCTAAATGCTTATGTGGTCGAGCTTGGCGATGTATTATGGGAATTTGACCCATACGCCGGCAAGTATCCGGTCATAGTATTGGAACACGGTGAGGTGGCTGCTATCCCCCTACATTGGGTATTGCTAAAGGGCAGGAGCGAATTCGGTTATGTCATGATTGACCCTTCAAAAGGGGAAATAGCAAGTTGGATACCGAGTGAGAATTACACAAGTATTGTAGTCGAAGGCCCAGTGCCGCCCATTTAAAATAAGATTGGAGCCTTGTTTGGTGATCATGTGGCGAGGAATATTCCTCACATGAAACAAGACTCCATATCGGAACCCTTGTTCTATCAATGCAACAGAAAGGCCAAAACATTGGGTCAGTAAACTATAGAGTTATTTAGTGCCGGTTCCAGTTGATGGTGAAAATAAAAAAGTTGTGGGGATTAAACGCATATTGAGAAAGGTCTAACATATCTGTGGCAGGTTTTAAAGATTAATTAATCTTTTTTGAAGGTAATCTTCAATGTATATCATATTACACAAGGATTTGGGGAGTTTTGAGGGTATATATTTATATATCCTCAGTGAAGAAAAAGATAGGAAATTATAATTAACATATCATTTTAGTGTCAGAGGTGGAGTTATGCCGGAGTCTATGAATATTAAAGAAATGCCAAGAGAATTTAAGATTACTTTACTCCAAGAATTGGGTTATGATTCGGATGGCATATTTGTTTTACATAACGGTGAACAACATAAGGATAAATACACAAAAGACCCCGTGAAGATAGACAATATGTTTGTTTATCCAGGTAGCACGATTATCCTTGATAATAATTCCTTAAGTATTACTTCTTTCTTAGAGGAATATGGGGATGTCCTCTGACCGGCCTCCAACAATTCCACCAATAGATGGAGACCCACTTGCTAGTATATCCAAAGGTGCTACTGAGGGAGCTTTGGGATGGACAGAAGAAAAAATAAAACAATTAGCTAGAAGATTCATTGATAGAGACCTTTATTTTATCGAAGACCAAGAAACCATAGACATAGCAAAAGAAACACGGGGAAAGGGAGAATTTGGACTTTTTAAAATTTATGTGTCTGACAAAGACCTACATATATTATTTCAAATGGGGCTGACATTAAGAAGTTTAGAGAGGAGCGATAAAGGCCTATCACAATTAATCAAAAAAATCAGAGGCAAATATCAACAAAAGGGACTACATGTTGCGCATTTTGTACAAAATGGGCTTTTTGGCAAGTACTTAGGCAACATAGTGGAAATAATGTCGTCAGAAGAGGACATAAAAAAGGAGATAAAGAGTTTTTTTGATAATATTGAAAATAGGGTTGCATTCATAAGTACACAAGATAATGCGGACAAAAAAATAAGGGAGATTGTTACAAAACTAAATGCACACTCTCCCGACACTTTTATCATATCTAGTGTAGGGGAGGCCCAGAAAAACTGTGATAAAATTAAAAAAGGTGTAACAAAACAAATTTCAGAAAATTATCTATGCGAGCGTTACGAGTCCGAACAAAAAGACCGGCAAATATTCTTTTTAAATAAGATTGATACTCCTATACCGTTCTAAGATACAATAATCTGTCCTTGAGATTAATAAAAAAGTTGTGGGGATTTCGGTTCAACGTCACAGGGAGGATGTGAACTAGCTAAACGCTGGGTCAGTAAACTATAGAGTTTTTTTGGTTACGGTTCCATTTGACGGTGGAAAATAAAAAAGTTGTGGGGATTGATGCCCCCTAATATTTAGGTTCCGTTTTCACTCGACTCATTTCTTTAGTATCTGGTTTCAAATATTCAGGAGTCCCTTTATGTTCACGACATGAAAGACCCCTCATAAAGATGTTGTGAAAGCTGATGTTTCCGATACATCCGCACTCATAGTAAATTCTTATACCCATACCCTCAATACATCCTTCCTCCAATTCAACCCAGAATAATAAAAAAGTTGTGGGGATTTTTTATTATACTTCTCCTGGCTGCGTTAAGGCACTGTTCCAGTATGCGAGCCCCTGTTCCCCGGTGGCACACTGCCAGCCGTATTCACTTGGTCCCGTTCCCAAGAATACGTAGACGTCGCCGGATTTAGCTATTGCCCCTATTGTATGTTGAGTGTATAATAGATTGTATCTATGCCCCCTGCTCGTCATCCAGTCGTTGGTGGCTTCATCTCTTGAATAATGCCCTTTTGCTAGGTTCTCGGCAACAGAGCTTGAAACCCCGAATTGAGATGCGAAGTGATTAACGCACCTGCCTTCGGGGGTGACGTGGTCGAAATAGTAGCGGTCTGACATGTCCTTGGCCCTGAAAAGTGCAAGATTGTAAAGCTCGTCGCTCCATTGTAAGGTCCCCTTGCCATTTTGAGCCCTCAATGCATTGACATACTCGAGGGCCTCTTTAGACTGTTCATATTCGTGCTGCTCCCATTTTTCCTTCTGTTCTGAAAGGAAATCATTAATCGCACCTTTAAAATCAGGGATGTTGAAAGTGATTTCCGGCAAGTCTTTTGGTTCTACTGCAGTAAAGCTCTCTTCTGTGCCTTCTACCGCTTCGGTTGTTTCGCTTTCATCTGGCGTCATTTCAATAGTTACAACCTGTTTAATCAAGAATGTTTCTTTGATATACTCCAGCTCCTCGTCTTGTGAGAAAGACGTCCTAAGGTAATAAACATACTTACCAAGACTGAAAAAGGAACCAAGATACTGGTTTGCACCGTTGCTGTATCGAGAATAAACGGTTAGAGGGCCTACTTCTTTCACCTTGGGGTCCACGTCACTGTCTGCCCTCTTGTACCGTGAGACCATCATCTCCACAAATTGAGATGCCTCTTCCTCTGATGTGAAGTTAATGGCATAGGTTTTCTTATCTATCTCAAATATCCCCTCTTCGGTCTTGCCGTAAACCCCGACTATTGCACCTGTGTATGTCTCTGGCTGTGGCATAGGGAACTTTTTATTCTCGTATTCTGCTTTCTTTAGATTGTATCTTACGAGATATTTTGGCGGAAGGGGATCTAAAAGCGGTATAATTTCCTCTACTGTCTGTGGAGGGGTGGATGTAACCGGACTTTCTTGCTTTACTTCGTCGACTTCATTGACATCAGATATCAAGCTG
>JAHJSF010000097.1 GCA_018830405.1 Nitrospinota bacterium
AAATGGGCGTCTGTATATTCGGGGTCATTCTCAAGGGTCTTCTTAAAATGCTCAATTGCTTTTTCTGATTCATTGAGTTGTAGATATGTAAGACCCATGTAAAATGGGATATCAGGGTCGTCAGGAAAAATGATAATCGCCTTCTGGAAATCTTCAAGAGCTTCCTTGTACTTGCCGTTTTTGTAATGCTCCATGCCGGAGATGAGGGGCTGGTACTGAGAATCTTGGGCAAAGGCAAAGGATTGAATTAAAATTGATGAGATTAAAAAAACCAAGAAAACTAAAAAAACTCGCCATTTGAAAACCATACAAACCCCCAAATGAGTTTTTGAAGCAAAAGCAGACTGAACAACTGCGACGAGAGTATCAGATATAGACCTTATTTGTCAATACATTTATCATCATTTTAGTTCCTGTTAAATTAGACACTATTTGTCTATATTTTAACCATGCAAAAGAGGTCTAATATGATAAGCAGGGTAGAAAAGTTACTGGGCTCTCAGATAGCGAGAATAAGAAAAGAAAGGGACATCACGCAGGCCAAGCTTGCAGAAATGATAGATGTTACCATTGAAACAATTTCTCGTCTTGAACGAGGGGTCTCAATCCCCTCTTTGAGAACCCTTGAGACTATCAGCAATGCCCTGAATGTGCCGCTGAAAGAATTGTTTGATTTTGAATGTACTATGGAGTCAATGGATTCTGAAATGGAGAAAGAGACGAAAAAACTCCTTGCATTTCTAAAATCCAAAACCGCCAGCGAAGTCAAAATGAGCTATAGAATTTTAAATGGGTTATTTGAGGAGATTGAAAGGGTCTATCAGCCCAAAAAGGCTTAACAAGCAAGCCTATTTGGTCTTCAGCTTTTGAATCTTCCAGTCAGAAAGTTCCCCCCATTTGTTATTCCCCTCCTCCGGCTTGACCGGGGAATCCAAAACAGACGTTGCAACCCTTCCAGACTGGATTCCGTCCCCCAACTTGATTGGGGGATTTAATCGGGGAATGACGGAAAAATAAACTCTGTGCCCTGGTGTAAGGAAGTCTCAAATCCCCCACTTTTTTGATTTTATCCATAATATGTTTACCTTTTGGACCCCTCTCTCCTGTCTCTCCCCCCTTTCCCCCCCCATAATCCTCCCCCGCGAGGGGGGAGGAGGCAAAGGATGAGAAGACCTTATTATAGGGGGCGAGAGGGTTAGTTTTAGGGAGGGTGATTCTTGAAAGCCATCTGTGTTTATCAGTGTTCATCCGTAGTTTAAAAAAACAACAAATCAAACTCTGCGGTCTCGGCGTCCTCTACGGTTAAAAACCTATGCACAGAGAAAATATCTTCTCAGTAAGATAATTCTTTTATGGTGTGAGGGATGTTCGGCCTGTTGCAGGCCAGGTGGCAGCGGTAGCCCTCAGCCAAAGGAATCTCTTCGGTAAACCACTCCTCCCCCCGGAATGTCGCACTCTTTTTGTCTTCTCCGATATGAAGGTCAGACAGGGCGGTCAGCCCCTGGCCATCCCCCTTTAATATCGCTTCATTTATACTCCAAAAGGTGAAAAAATCATCTTGCGGGTTGGCCGATTGATTTAAGGCCAGCCATTGAGCAGGGGGAATCCAGCGGCCGAATTTTTCCCACTCGATATCCCTAATCTTTTCTATATCTATCCCAACCCTTCCCCTTTGGGAGAGGGCGCAGATAACATATTCACCTGAGTGGGATATATTAAAATCTATATTTCCGGCTAAAGAAGGTTTGCCGCGGTCCTTATATATAATGTTAAGATGCGGGGTTTCTTCTCCTAATAATATTTTTAAACCATCCCTCAGGAGCAGGCGGCCGATGAGCCGGGCCATTCTCCCCTCCCATCTGGTATGTCTTTCTATCCTCTCCATCTCTCTGTCGGGGAGGAGCGACATATATTCATTCCACTTACCCTTGTCAAACTCTCCGTCGAAACGGGAGAATAGTATCTGTATCCCCTCTTGGCTCATAAGGTCATTCTTTCCCTACTTTGTTGAATTATTGCGATATCAGAATAGCGGTTTGGCAACACTCCTATTATAATGATTGGATGATTGATCAGAAAGGAGAAGTTACAGATATAGGGATATATATACATATCCCCTTTTGCCCCCATAAATGCGGTTATTGCAGCTTTAATTCCTACGACAGGTTTCCACACCTTATCCCAGCCTATGTAGATGCCCTTAAAAGGGAGATAAGGGATGGGAGTGGGTTAATAAAGGGGAGGGGGGTCTCATCTATCTTTTTTGGTGGAGGAACTCCGACATCTATTCCTGTCGATAACTTAACGGAACTTTTGGAATTATGTTTGGAGAGATTCCTAATTAGGGAAGGGGCGGAGATTACGATAGAGGCCAATCCGGTGACGGTGAGCCGCAGTCTTATGTCATCTCTCCGTTCGGCCGGTTTTAACAGATTAAGCCTCGGCATACAATCATTCAACAGGGAATATCTGCATACCCTGGAGAGGTCTCATTCCCCCGAGGAGGCGGTCTCTTCCTTTGAGGTGGCCCGTTCGGCCGGTTTTGATAATATCTCCTCTGATATGATGTTCGGAATTCCGGGAGAAAATCTTACAGGCTGGGAAAGGGATCTGGAGAGACTTATCTCTCTGGCCCCTGAGCATATATCCGCCTACAACCTTACAGTTGAGGAAGGGTCTAGATTTTATACATATCTTACCAGAGGAAATATTATCCTTCCGGGTGATGAGGCGGAACGGGAGATGTTTGAAGCCGCTATAGATATGTTGACGGCCAGCGGATATAATCAGTACGAAATATCCAACTTTGCCAAACGGGGGAGCGAATCCCGGCATAATAAGATATATTGGCGCAATGAGGAGTATCTCGGTTTTGGAGCCGGAGCCTTCAGCTACCTCGCGGGGGAACGGAGACAAAATGCCGATCATATCGATGCCTATATTGAAGGGATTAATTCAGGGGAGGGGCTGATTGTCTCTTCCGAACGTCTCACACCTGAGGGGACGGCCCGCGAAACCATGATGATGAATCTGCGGCTTATGGAGGGGGTGGACAGGGAGGGCTTCAGCCGCAGGTTTGGGATCGACCCATACACCCTTTATAATGACGAGATAGATGATATGCTTTCCGAGGGACTGATAGAGCTTGATAGCAACAGAATCAGATTGACCCGCCGGGGGCTGATTTTTTCCAATAATGTTTTTATGGAGTTTGTTTGATGAGATTAAAGTGTTATCCTTTGGCTGCCGCAGCCCTGTTTATATCTTTTCTTTTTATTGGTCCCTCCCCACTTAGAGCCGGGGGGATATCGGTAGATGCTGCCAAGGGGACTGTTACCGTAAATGCCTTTATAAATCATCGATATTTCAGAAATCCAAACCTTTGCCTGCTTGTCCACAGGAAGGGATATAACGCCAAACGGGCCCTATTTATAGCGGAGGCCGAACCGGCCGAATTGTATGATGCCCTTGTTAGTCTGGGCCTGAAACCGGGGGGCAATCTCTCCACCACCTCTCAGGCCGGGCGCAAAACCGAGGGGGATAGACTGAATGTTTATGTCAGCTGGGCCGGCAGCGGCGGGACTCTTCAATTGAAAGATGTTGTTGCCTATGAAATCGGCAAGGGGTTTGATATCCGTTTCAGCGGCAACAGTGGAAATATGAAAGAGGTGCCGACAGGCTACCTATTAACACTCGAATCTTCGCCTCTCTCGGTGACCAGCAATGCCGGTCTTGGCCTGACTCGCTATGGTTATAGGGAAAGAAAATTTAGGGTCAAGAGAGATATCCTCCCCGAAAACGGCACACCGGTAAAGGTTACATTTAAACTGGCAAAGTAATCATCCCGACTTAGGCAACTAAACACTCGGATTGCTTGGAGAGACGATTTCTTCTGTCCCCTATGGGGTCTTCTTTTTTGTCTTGGGCTTTTTAGGGGGTGATTTCGGCTTAGCCTTCTTTAC
>JAHJSF010000014.1 GCA_018830405.1 Nitrospinota bacterium
ATCTTTTTCCCTTCAACTCCTGCCTTGGTGCCGACCCTAACCATCTTTTCAAAGGCCTCAAGAAATTCTTCGCGGCAGTCAGGATACCCGCTATAGTCTATGGCGTTTACCCCTATAAATATATCGTAGGCCCCTATTACCTCCCCCCAGGCAACGGCCAGGGAGAGAAAGATTAAATTTCTGGCGGGAACGTATGTGACAGGGATATTATTTTCTTCCTCGTTAAGTGAATCCTTTGGGACTGCTGTCTCCGAGGTAAGGGCTGAACCCCCTATGCTTTTAAGGTCAACCTTTAGGATTAGATGTTCCTTGACCTTATAATGTTTAGCGATTTCTTTGGCCCGGTCGAGCTCAAAGAGGTGTCTCTGTCCATAATCAAAGGAGATTGAGTATATCTGGTAGCTTTGGTTGGCGGCTATAGCCATGGCTGTGGTCGAATCGAGACCGCCGCTTGAAAGGACTATAGCTTTCTTTATTGGTTGGTTCATCTTGCTACAGAGCGACATAAATTTGTATACCTTCGTTCCTCCTCGCCTCCTCGTTACAGCGTATTCCCCCTTAACAAAGGGGGAATGAGGGGGTTGTATAAAAATACGCCTCACTCCTCGCCTTCGTCGCGCCTCGGTCTACTTTTTTCTGTCGCTCCGTATAGTCGTAGGTCGGGGAGATAAGTTTATTTATTAAAATGTTTCATAAACTCCGACTGAGGAGTCAGGACAACGGTAGTCTTATCCTTTAAGGCCTTTTTATAGGCATCAAGGGAACGGATAAAGGCGTAAAATTCAGGATCTTTTTTGTAGGCCTCGGCGTATATCCTAGTGGCCACGGCATCCCCCTCACCCATGATTATCTGCTTTTCTTTGTAGGCCTGTGAGAGTATGATGGCCCGTTCTTTATCGGTCTCAGCCCTTATCTTGGTAGCAGCCTCCGCCCCTTCAGAACGGTATTTCATGGCTATTCTGTGCCTCTCGGCCTTCATCCTGTCGTAGACAGACTGGGTGTTCTGAGCGGGGAGGTCGGCCCTCTTAATTCTTACATCAAGTACCTCGATACCGTATTCCTTAGCCTTCTCATTGGCCTGTTCGGTAACAACCGCCATTATGGCCGGCCTCTTTTTTGCGACTATATCTATAAGGTCGTGGCGTCCCATCTCTGCCCTTAATTCAGAATAGATAATGTCGTCAAGCCTAGACTGTGCACCAGCCTCGGTTATAACGGTCTGTAGAAACTTAAGCGGATCAGTTATCTTCCATTTGGCATAGTTATCAACCAGGAGATTCTTTTTATCCTTGGTTATAATGTCAGTGGCGGCTGAATCATAATTAAGTACTCTTCTGTCAAGATAGTGTATTTTTTGTAATCCGGGGATATGAAGGTATAATCCCGGCTCTGATATGGCCTGTATCGGGTCCCCAAATTGCGTTATAACAACCTGCTGGGTAGGGCCAAGTATATATAATGGGAAACCGCCAAATAGGATAAGCCCTACTGCGACACCTGCGATAACCAGAATTATATTCTTTTTTATATCCATTATGGCTTAACCTTGTTCATATCTTTGTCTCCAAGATGAAGGAGAGGGATGGTCCCCCCTTTTTCAGGGACGATATATTTATCGGCATCCTTAAGTACCTCTTCCATGGCCTCAAGATATAGCCTTTCCCTAGTGACCCCCTGGGCCTTCCTATATTCCTTTAAAAGGGCAGTAAATCGATTGGCATCACCTTTGGCGTGGTTTATCTTTTCTTCTTTGTATCCCTGCGCCTCGTTAATTATCTTGGAGGCCTCTCCTCTAGCGTTGGGAATAACTGTGTTTTTGTATCCCTGCGCCTCGTTAATCAGCCTATTCATATCTTCTCTGGCACTAGCTACATCCTTAAAGGCGGATTTAACCTCCTCAGGTGGGTGGACATCCTGCAGTTTTATGGCGGTTATCAGTAAACCAGAACTGTATTTGTCCATTGTTTGCTGTAGGAGAATCCTGATCTCATCTTCAATCTGAGACTTTCCTTCGGTTAGAGCATCATCTATGCTGTGAGCACCTATTACCTCTCTTACTGCCGCTTCAGCTGCAATGTGAAGAGTATCCTCTTGTTTGCTTACGTTAAAGAGGTAGTCCTCTGCTTTAAGTATTTTATATTGAACGATCACATCGACATCAGCGATATTTTCGTCCCCGGTGAGCATTATAGATTCAGCCGGAATATCACTATATCGTGCTGGGGGGCCTGCCGATTCTATCCTAAAACCTATCTCAACCCTTTTGACAGTTGTTATTTTAGGTGTATACACACTCTCAAAAGGTGGGGGGAACTTAAAATGGAGTCCCGACTCTGTAGACCTGTTAATGCGTCCGAGTCTCAAGACTATGCCTACCTCATCCTGCTGTACGGTATAAAACCCGCCAACAACAAACCAGAGGATGAGCGGTATTAGTACTATGCCATATATGGGCACACCCTTTAGAAATTTAAGGTCAGGCAACTTTATAGGCGGCGGGGTTATCCCCTGGTCTTTCTTCCCCTCTCCGTTGTTACCGGAGTTATTTTTTACCTCAAAATCGTCCCAAGCCATTACCTGTCCTTAATGCTGTAGTTATGAAAGACTGACTCTCTGAATTGTACAGAACTGCCAGCAGAAAATTTATTTCTTATTCTTATGCCTGTTGCTCTTTCTCAATTTGCTGAGCTTGTGCTTTCTCATCTTTTTTTTTCTCTTCTTTACAACGCTTGACATACCTTAAAATACCTCCTCTACAAAAAAAGCAGTTAAAAAACCTGTTACCTTGGAACACAATATATTTGATTTAGGCAATTCTCAATACATTATCTTGTCTTTAAAACAATGCGATGGATTACGTTGATAAGCTGTTCATTATCTCAGATATATCTTTTATGTCAACAAGTTGTCAAAACTATCTGATAATGTCCCCTTGCTAACTTGATAGAAATGTCCCCTTGGAATGGGTAGTAACATAGGTCTCATAAAGGAGGCCTACATTATGGGGGAAATAG
>JAHJSF010000098.1 GCA_018830405.1 Nitrospinota bacterium
TATAATGTCAACGATGAAGTTAAAATATTCGGGCGAGTAGATAATCTCTTAGATAAGGGTTATGAGGAAATTCTCGGCTATGGAACCCCCGGTGTCTCTGCATTTGGGGGAGTTGAACTTTTATACTGATCTGAGTCTTTTATGAATAGAGATAAATATCCTGCTAAGACGGTTGCAGTCTTGGGGACTGGTTCCGATGTGGGGAAGAGTATTGTTACAGCCGCCCTATGCCGGATATTCAGAGAAGGGGGGCAATCGGTTGCCCCCTTCAAGGCCCAGAATATGTCTAACAACTCCTTCGTCACCAAGGATGGGGGAGAGATGGGGCGTGCCCAGGTAGTGCAGGCCGAGGCGGCCGGAATAGAGCCCCATGTCGATATGAACCCCGTTCTGTTAAAGCCGAGTAGCGACACCGGGGCGCAGGTTGTTTTACAGGGGGAGGTTGTCGGCAATAGTGAGGCGGCCCACTATTTTAAAAACACCGATTATCTATTTGGGAAGGCGAGGGAGAGCCTTAACCGCCTCCGTTCCAAATATGACCTTGTAATTATGGAGGGAGCCGGTTCCTGCGCCGAGATGAACATAAGGGATAGAGATTTTGTAAACTTTCGTATGGCCAAGGTTGCGGAGGCCCCTGTTATCCTTGTGGCCGATATCGACAGGGGGGGCGTATTTGCCCAGATTATCGGGACACTGAATATTATTCCTGAGGAGGATCGGAGGATGGTTAAGGGGATTATCATCAATCGTTTTCGGGGGGATGCGGCACTCTTTGATGATGGAATAAAATATATAGAAAAGAAGACGGGGATACCTGTCTTAGGGCTTATCCCCTACTTTCGTCATATCGAGATAGACTCGGAGGATGGACTTCCCCTCGATATTATTATTGACCCGTCTACACCTCTCGATAGTGAGAAGATTAATATTGCCGTCCTGAGGCTCCCTCATATATCGAACTTTACCGACTTTGCCCCCCTGAGCAGAGACCCGGGGGTCACCCTTCACTATCTTTCCAGGGGGAGGGATATTAAAGGATACGACCTCCTGATTATCCCCGGGACAAAGAATGCCCGATTCGATATGGCCTGGATGAGGGATGTCGGCTGGGAGAGATATATAGCAGACTACTCAGAGAGTGGAGGGCATATCTGTGGGATATGCGGGGGGTACCAGATGCTTGGTAATATAATAAGAGACCCGCAGGGGATAGAGGGGAGCCAGGGGGAAACGGTCTGTCTAAAATTTCTTGATATCGAGACGACACTTGAGCCGGATAAGATACTCTCTCGTTCTAAGGGGACATTTATGGAAAGCGGTATAGAGGTTGAAGGGTATGAGATACATCATGGTCTGACCAAGCGGGGGGAGTGGGTTAAGCCCCTTATACGCTTAGATTCGAGAAGCGGTAATAATTCCACCGAGGATGACGGGGCGATAAATGAGGATGGGCGTGTCTGGGGGACATATCTTCATGGCCTATTTGATAATAATGAGTTTAGAAAAGTTTTTTTAAAAGGTCTTAGTCCAAAATATAGTGGTTCTGATTCGGCCGATAGTCAGATAGCATTTAAGGATAGGCAGTATGGACTATTGGCCGAGCATTTCAGGGAATATCTTAATATGGAGAGACTGAACGAAATTATCGGGATTAATCAGAATAGGCGGTCTTAAAAGAGATATAGATGATTAAACGAAATATAATCTTCGAATTAATATTAGCGCTGGCTATAACCATTTTGTCAGCTACTATGGCCTTAGCCTCCCCTCAACGGATAATCTCTCTATCCCCGGCCGTTACCGAACAGCTCCACCTTTTGGGGGAGTACGATAAGATTGTAGGCAATACAACCTATTGCCTAGTTCCGGCCGGGCAGAAGGGGAAAGAGAAGGTTGGGACGATTGTCGATATCAATATAGAGAAGATTGTTGGTCTCAAGCCTGATTTGATTTTAACGACTCAACTAACTAACGATAGGTCTATCCGAAAACTGAAGGATATGGGGATAAAGGTAGAAGTCTTCCCCCAGCCTAAGGGGTTTGAGGAGATCTGCCAACAGTTTATCAGACTTGGTGATATTGTGAGAAAGAGGGATAAGGCGGAGGAGATTGTCTCGAAAGCCAAGGGGAAGGTAAGGGAGATAAGGAAAAGGGTTGAGATGCTCCCTAAGCCAAAGGTCTTTGTTCAGCTTGGGGCCAAACCTCTATTTACGGCGACGGGGGATTCCTTTGTTGATGACTTTATCGATTTTGCCGGAGGGGTTAATATTACACATAACCTAAAGCGCGGTCTTATTACAAGGGAAGAGGTTATCAAAAAGAACCCGGATATAATTATGATTGTAACCATGGGGATTGCCGGTGATAGAGAGAAGAAGGTTTGGAGAAAA
>JAHJSF010000099.1 GCA_018830405.1 Nitrospinota bacterium
AGCCTCGGCAATCTGTTCGTTGGAAATATCCAATGTACCGTCATTCTTCAGTGCTGCCAGGAGTGATGCAGTAGCAATGAGGCCATGTTCACACCCCAAAAACGGTATCTTAGGATGAGCCATGAGTAGCTCGGCTATTGATAAGGAATCTTTCTCATCCGTGGTAAAAGCGATATCTTTGACGAGATCAAACGCACCTTTGCCATGACATTCGTCGCAGACATAATGTTCCTTAGGACAGCGTACATACCCCGTCTCTTCCTTACCGCAGTAGTTACAGACAACACTGACCGCAGTTTCTAAATACTCTAACCGAGTACCACAAACCATGCAGTTCTCTGTTTTTTTCTCTTCTTCTTTAGGCTTACAGCAACATTCTTTATTCATGCTAATACCTCCTCAATTTTTATCTTCAAGACTCAATCGCTTATTTCATCTATCCGAACTATTTCAGATATATTTTTTATCGAAGCCTAACAGTGTTAATAGATGGAAACATTTTCCATCATATCCGAGTATATATATGGAAAATGTTTCTACTTATTTCCGTATTAAAGATGTTTTGCGGAATATTTAGTTTGATTCTTTAATTGTTGTGGTGTGGTCTCTAATTTTCTTTTTTAAATTATAATATGGGAAATATATGGAAAGCAAGGCTAAATTCAGACCTAATCCTGAGTACCGTTTGATGGATCAAGTCCACGAGGTTTTACGATATCATCATTATGCGTATAGTACCGAACAGTCGTATGCTTCTTGGATATTGCAGTATCTAAAATTTTATGGAGGTAAAACCCACCCGAAAGATATGGGTAAGGCGGAGCTTGAGAAGTTTTTGAGCTACCTTGCGGAACAGAAACATGTTGCAGTGGCAACTCAGAAGCAGGCGTTTAATGCGCTTATTTTTTTATACAAGAAAGTTCTTGATATCGATTTAGGAAATGAAATAGCCCCAACACGCTCCAAACGCAGGATAAACCTACCAACAGTATTAACTAAGAGTGAGGTTTCTCGATTGCTTAATAATATGCATGGGAAACATGCTCTTATGGCAAGATTGCTTTATGGTGGTGGTTTGAGATTGATGGAGTGTGTTCGTTTGCGTGTGAAGGATGTTGATTTTGGGCAGGGAAAGATTTTTATACGAGATGCCAAGGGGAATAAAGATCGCATGGTAATTTTGCCGGAATCTATACATGCCTCTTTGAAAAAACAGATTGATTCTGTTGTTGAACTGCATGCTGAGGATGTAAAAGAAGGCTTTGGAGATGTTTATATAGCTATTTCCCTTTCTCGTAAATATCTTAATGCTTCTAAAGAGATTGCCTGGCAATACGTTTTCCCCGCCAAGAGGCGCTCTGTTGACCCTAGGTCGGGGAAGGTAAGGCGTCATCATGTTATGGAGTCCGGTTTGCAGAAGGCGGTCAAGGTTGCTCTAAATAATGCCAAAATATATAAGAAAGCCGGATGTCATACATTGCGTCATAGTTTTGCTACTCATTTACTTGAAGATGGGGCTAATATTAGGATTGTACAAAAACTTATGGGGCATGCTGACGTAAAGACTACAGAAATTTATACCCATGTTATGAGAAAGGATATCGATTCTGTTAAAAGTCCTCTCGATAATCTATAAAGGTATGCACAATATGTATAGATATTTAATGTCGGGAGAGATTAGTTTCTTGTTTTAATCTCCCTTATATACTAAGATTGTTAACCTATCTGTTTTTGCCTGTTTTTGTTCATGATTGATTTTCCGGGGATTTCTCTACATATAGTGTTTGAGTCGGATAGGCGAATTCGATCCCTCGTTTTTCAAACTCTTCCCCGATCGCAAAATTGATCTCCTGCTGAATGTCCATGTATTTGTTATAGTCACTGCTCAAAACATAGTAGACGACTTCGAAATCAAGGCTGAAGTCTCCGTACGAGGAAAAATGGGCGCGGTCAAATGCCGTGTCCCTGATATTTGCTATAATATCCTTTATTATTCCCGGAATTTCCTTTAGCTGTCCGGACGTTGTTTGATAAATCATGCCGAGTTTGAAAACAACACGGCGTTTTTCCATCCTCTTGTAGTTCCGGATGCGGGAATTCGTCAGATCGGTGTTCGAAAATACCAGCTGTTCCCCGCTCAGACTGCGCACCTTTGTGGTTTTTATGCCGATATGCTCAATTGTTCCAAGAAAATCACCGACAATAATGAAATCGCCCAGTTCAAACGGCTTGTCGAAAAATATGACGAAGTAGCTGAACAGATCCCCCAGTATTGTCTGTGCGGCCAGCGCTACGGCTATCCCGCCGATTCCCAGACCTGCAACAATAGTTGAAATTTTAAAGCCCAGATTGTCGAGAAGAAACGTAATGCCTATGCCCCAGACTATAACTTTGATTATAGGTATAATTCCCTTGAGGCTCTGCTGCCTGACAGGGTCGACTTCCTTTTTTATCCAGTATGTCTGAAGTGAGTAATTAATGAGCTCCATTATGAAGCGCAAACTGAAATAAGTCAGGACCACCAGACCCGATATGTCCAGTGTTCTTATCATCGAAGGGCTCAGCGTCAGTGTTTTGATAGCAAGATAGAACAGGCCGAAATAAAGCAGCGGGACCAGTTTTTTCTCAATGATCCGGATCAGGAAATCGTCTATTGTCGTGGAGGTCTTCTTCGACCATGACTTCAGCCTGTGCAAAAAAATGCTTTTAATGATCTTTATTGTGAGAATGCCCGCGAGAAAGACCGCAATGGAAATAAGATAATCCATCACCCGGTTCTGAAAAACAGTCTGCTGCAGGATTTCAATATCCATGACAATTCCTTGATTCTTTGAATTCTTAAGGCATTTCCCGATTATAATCAACTTCTTGTGAGAGAGTATATTATACTCCTCAAACAGGATACTTCTAAATTGGTTTGCCAATGGTGGATTAGTTTCTTGTTTTAATCTCCCTTATATACTAAGATTGTTAACTTATCTGTTTTTGTTATTTTCCCTAAATATTTTTTTAGAAGTTGTGATTTGACCATGTCCAAATTATTGAAAAGAACGCATAACTGCGGAGAGCTTAGCGCCAAGGATGCCGGCCAAGAGGTTACCCTGTGCGGCTGGGTAGATAGGCGCCGTGACCATGGAGGACTAATATTTGTAGACCTTCGTGACAGAGAAGGGATTACCCAGGTTGTCTTTAACCCTGAGGTTAATAAAGAGGTTCACGCCGAGGCGGAATCTATACGGAACGAGTATGTATTGGCTATTGTTGGGAATGTTTCTCCCCGCCCTGAGGGGACAATTAACGGGCATCTGAAAACAGGGGAAATTGAGATTGTTGTTTCAAGCCTGGAGATACTCAACAGGGCCGCCCCTCTCCCCTTTGCCATCAATGACAACGAGGAGATTTCTGAGTCTTTGAGGTTAAAGTATCGTTATCTCGACCTCAGGCGCTCCGAAATGAGAGATAGGCTTCTCACCCGGAGTAAGGTAGTCAAGGCGGTTCGTGACTTTCTAGACGGCGAAGGGGTGATAGAGGTTGAAACCCCTTATCTAACCAAGAGCACCCCTGAAGGGGCGCGAGACTACCTTGTCCCCAGCCGTATAAATGTCGGGCATTTTTATGCCCTTCCGCAGTCTCCCCAGCTTTTTAAGCAGATATTGATGATTGCCGGTTATGAGAAATATTATCAGATAGCCAAGTGTTTCCGAGATGAGGATCTGAGGGCCGATAGACAGCCGGAGTTTACTCAGATAGATATGGAGTTTTCCTTTGTTGACAGCAATGACGTTATGTCGCTTATTGAGGGGATGATGTGTCAGGTCTTCGACAAGGTTATGGGGAAGAGGCTTGAGGCCCCATTTCAAATTATCCCCTACCATGAGGCGATGGATAGGTATGGGTCTGATAAACCTGACCTCAGGTTTGGGATGGAGCTGAAGGATATTTCCTCCATTGCCGCCTCATCCGACTTTAAGGTCTTCGCCGAGACGATTAAAAATGGGGGAGAGGTCAGGGGAATAAATGCCAAGGGGTGTTCCGGCTACTCAAGGAAGGATGTAGACCTTCTCATGGAGGAGGCCAAGATATTCGGGGCCAAGGGGCTGGCCTGGTTTAAGATTACCGAAACGGGAATTGAGTCACCCATAGCCAAGTTCTTCTCCCCCGAACAGCTTGAGGCCATAAAGACAAAACTTGAAGGGGAGGGGGGGGATCTACTTCTCTTTGTGGCCGATAGTAGAAAGGTTGTCTTAGACTCATTGGCCCACCTGAGAAATCTCTTTGGTGAGAGACTGGGGATGATAGATGAGAAAAAATATGCCTTTGCTTGGATAACAGAATTCCCTTTGTTGGAGTGGGATGATCAGGAGAATAGGTGGTTTGCCATGCATCACCCCTTTACCTCTCCTGTGGATGAGGATATCTCCCTATTCGATACCGATCCGGGGAAGATGAGAACCCACGCCTACGACCTTGTTCTAAACGGTTCTGAGATTGGTGGGGGGAGTATCAGGATACATAAGAAAGAGATTCAGGAGAAGATGTTTAGGGTCCTCGGAATAGGGGAGGATGAGGCCAGAGAGAAGTTTGGCTTCTTCATAGATGCCCTCGACTACGGAACCCCACCGCACGGCGGAATAGCTATCGGACTCGACAGGTTTATGGCCATGATTACCGGGTCTAAATCTATACGTGATGTTATCGCCTTCCCGAAGACTCAGAAGGGGGTCTGTCTTATGACTGAGGCTCCTTCAACCGTTGATAAGAAACAGCTTAAAGAGCTCGGTATCGTTAAGATAGAACAGAAATAGGGTATAAAAAATATGAGTAATATAGAAGCGGGGAAGGTGAGGACACGTTTTGCCCCCAGTCCAACAGGTTATCTACACGTGGGGGGTGTTCGTACTGCCCTTTTCAATTACCTCTTTGCTAGACAGCATGGGGGAGAGTTTATCCTCCGTATTGAAGATACAGACCAGACCCGTTCTACAGAGGAGTCGATAGCCCAGATACTTGAGGGGATGAAATGGATGGGGCTTGATTGGGATGGCCCTGTAACTAGGCAGACAGAACGTTTTGCGGCCTACAAGTCTCATGTAGATAGGTTGTTGTCCGAAGGGAATGCCTACCGCTGTACCTGTTCTCCCGAAGAGCTTGATGCCAAAAGAAAGCTGGCCATGGCGGAGGGGCGTAAACCTCAGTATGATGGAACCTGCCGTAATCGTAATGACATCTCTCCTGATGGGCCGCATGTAATCCGTTTTAAATCTCCGGCCGAAGGCGCTACCACTTTTACAGACCTGGTGAGAGGGGATATGAGTGTCAACAATGCTGAGATAGATGACCTTATAATCTGGAGAACGGATGGAACACCAACCTACAATCTCTCCGTTGCCATAGATGATGCCGAGATGGGGATTAGCCATGTTATACGTGGTGATGACCATTTAGCCAATACGCCGAGACAGGTTCAGCTGTATGAGGCCCTCGGATATCCTATTCCTAAGTTTGCCCATATACCGATGATATTAGGCCCCGATAAAGCCAGACTCAGCAAACGCCATGGGGCGGCCTCTATCCTTGAGTATAGGGAGATGGGCTATCTGCCGGAAGCGGTTATAAACTATATCGCCCGATTGGGCTGGTCCTACGGAGATCAGGAAATATTCAGCATGAAGGAGCTGATAGATTGTTTCTCACTTGATCGTGTTGGCAGGTCTCCGGCAGTATTTGATACTGAAAAGCTCGATTGGCTCAACACCCATTATATAAAGAATGGGGATGACCTAGCCTTAACCCAGGCGATAAAACCGTTTCTTTCCAAGGACTCTATATCTGTTGAAGATAAGGATATTATTGTCGGCATCCCCTCCCTTAAACAGAGGAGCAGAAATCTGCTTGAGATGGCTCAGGGGACAGAGTACTACCTCTTAGATGAAATTAAATATGAGGAGGAATCAGCCTCAAAGTTTTTAACCGAGGATAATCTCCCCTATATAAAAAAGGTTGAAGAGAGGCTTTTGCTTCTTGATTTGGTCAGCCACGAGACACTTGAAAAACTCTTCAATGAGGTGTGCGAAGAAACCAATACAAAATTGGGAACCATTGCCCAACCGGTAAGGGTTGCCCTGACCGGCAAAAAGGTAAGTCCCGGGATATATGATGTAATACAGGTTCTTGGTCGAGACAGGAGTATTAAGAGATTGCAGTCGGCCGAGAAGATGATTAAGGCCAAACCCTTCCCCGCAGAGGGAAAATGAATAATTTAACCGCTTTATTGCTCGGGGTTATGCAGGGGGTGGCCGAGTTTCTTCCGATAAGTTCTTCGGGGCATCTGGTAATTGCCCAACATTTTATTAAAGGGTTTAAGCAGCCGGGGATCCTCTTCGACGTTGTTCTCCATGTAGGGACATTGGTTTCCACCTTAATCTATTTCAGAAGGGATATAGTCGAAATAATAAAAGAGTTTTTTAAGGGGGGAAGGGATAATAAGAAAACCGCCATACTTATCATCGTCGCCTCTCTTCCAACCGCCATTATAGGACTGACTTTCAAGGATTATGTTGAAACTGTTTTCAGTTCTGTCTCCATTGCAGCCGCCATGTTATTAGTGACCGGCCTTATCCTCTTTCTTACCGGTTTCGTGACAAGGGGGCATAAAGACAGGTTGGGGTTTTTGGATGCTATTCTGATAGGAACGGCCCAGGGGATAGCCATTATGCCCGGTATATCTAGGTCAGGGGTAACTATCTCTACCGGTATATTCAGAAAGATAGACGCGGAGGAGGCCGGACGGTTCTCCTTTCTTCTTTCTATCCCGGCTATCCTGGGTGCCCTCCTTATAGAGAGCAGACATATATCATTAGTTGAGAGCGGCTCCGCATCATTCTATATAGTCGGCGCGGTTGCTGCTATGGTGGCCGGCCTTTTATCGATCCACTTTTTGATGTCCGTTCTTCGTTCTAAGCGTTTGGCCTATTTTGCCGTATACTGTTGGATTATAGGTGGTATAACCTTTCTTGTAATCTAGATTATTGAGCGAGTTAGGGATAGGGCTTGTTTCTTGCTATTTTCTGTGTTTTCTGCGAACTCTGCGGTGGTGGGAAGGCGCTGTATCCCACATAATATTTGACAAGCTACCTATGTTATGTTCATAATACCGAGCTGTTTAGTTATTCCGCCATGTGGGCGGATTTCAAAGAATAAAAAGAGGAGGATCGGTTTTGAGTAATAAAGTTTCCGCCAGACATAAGTCGGCTGTCAAGAGGGCCAAACAGAACATTAAAAAAAGGGAACATAACGTTCAGGTTGTATCTTTTCTTAAGACTGTCGTTAAGGGTGTTAAGGTTGCAGCCGCCGGCGGTTCCAAGGCGGAGGCCGAGGTTGCCCTTAAGAAGGCTGTGCCTGTTATAGATAAGGCCGTGTCTAAAGGGGTTATCCCGAGAGAGAGGGGAAGCAGAAAGATTGCCCGTCTTCATCTTTTGGTCAACTCTGTTGGATCAGTCGAGGCATAAACCAAGTATAAGATTTTCCAAGACTATATTGGGACGCAGATCTGATTTAAGTTTCAGGTCTGCGTCTTTTAGTTTGGAGAATGATTTTCTAAGAGTTTTACCCTTAAAGTTATCAGCCTGTTTCAGATAACTCTTCAGTAAAAACAGGGGAAACCCCGCCCTTGAAGCTATTTCTCCCATTGGGACATTCTTCTGTTTCAGAGCCTTAACCAGCCATATAAGTCTAATCTGCCGGGTAATCATACTGAATATCCCTTGCGGTGCTTCCCCATCCTCTATAAGTTTATTAAGGGTACGCAGACCTTTTACGGTATCTTTCAACCCTATGGCATCGGTCAGGGCGAAGATTGATTCATTAAACCTCCCTGTGGTTATCTCTTCCACATCCTGGCAATCCCCTTTTCTCCCATTGAGGTAGGCGGCCAATTTTTCTAATTCCGTATCTATCTGCCGCAGGTTTGTCCCGACAAGTTCAACCAGCAACCCTATCCCTCTATCTGTTACATCTATCCCCTTAGATTTACTCCTGCCTATCCCCCACCTTATCGCCTCCGGTTTTTTTAGGTGGATTAGATTGGCCGAGATATGTTTCTTGATGAGTGTTGAGTAAAACTTTCTCCTTGTATCTATCTTTTCAGCTGTGAAGATAACAGTTGTTGAGGGGACCGGGGAGGCGAGATAGGGGAGGAGTTTATCCTGTTCATCCTTGGAGAGGAGGTCTACCCCTCTGACAATGATAAGCCTTCGCTCGCCCAGAAAGGGGAGGGTTTTAGCCCTATCGGTTATGGCATTCCCCTTTATTTCGTCACCCCAGAGAACCTCTGTATTCATATTGTCAGAGGCGGAGCCGCAGGCCGCTACCTTGGCCTTGACGATAAAATCGTCGGCCAATATCTCCTCTTCCCCATACATCAAATATATGGGGGCAAGCTCCCCTTTATCGATTGTTTTCAGGATATCTTCGTAGTTCATGTATGCTAATATAGCATAAACGTTAACAAATATTATGGAGCGAAGATGAAGAGGGTATTAACTATTGCCGGTTCCGATTCGAGCGGCGGGGCAGGTATAGAGGCAGACATAAAGACTTTGGCGGCTATGGGTGTGCACGGAACCACCGTTATAACCTCCGTAACGGCCCAAAATAGCGGTGGGTTTATTTCTTCCGCCCCTATGCCTTCCGAAACAGTTGCAGAGCGTATAAAGGCAACTTTGGGGGATATTGGAGCCGATGCGGTTAAGACCGGAATGTTGGTCAATAAGGATATTGTTCAGGTCGTGGCTGATTCTTTAAAAAAGTTTAAGGTCAGCAACTTGGTTGTTGATCCGATTATCTCAGCCGGTTTGGGGGGAAAGCTCCTCGATAAGGAGGGGGCGGATATGATGATTAAAAAGCTTATCCCTCTATCCACCCTTGTTACCCCTAATATCCCTGAGGCAGAGTTTATATCGGAGATAAAGATAAAGAACTACAACGATATTAAAAAAGCTGCTCAAATTATAGGAAATAAGAAAACCTCTGTTCTTATAAAAGGGGGGCATATAAACCTTAAAAAAGGTTTTTCGGTTGATACGTTGTTTCATAACGGCCAATTTATCTCTTTCGAGTCGGAGCGTCTTGAAAAGGGGAAACTGCATGGAACGGGATGTGTCCTCTCCTCAGCTATAGCAGCCGGTCTGGCCAATGGCAGGTCTATTCCCGATGCGGTTGGTTGGGGGAAGAACTTTATAAACGAGGCGATAAAGGGGAGTTATAGTCTCGGTAAAAATGAACTTGGTTTCTTAAATCAGTCTCATTCCCTTATCGACAAGGGGAAACGCTATACCCTTCTGGAAGAGATGGATGAAGCGGTTGATATTCTTACATCGATGCCGATCGGTTCACTTATTCCCGAAATACAGTCTAACCTGGTGGCCGCTATTGAGGGGGCTGAGGGGGTTGATGATGTTGTTGGTATTCCGGGGCGAATTATCAAGGTAGGCGAGTGGGTTACAACCGTTTCACCACCATCATTTGGAGGTTCCAACCATGTGGCCAGGATTGTCCTGACCGCCATGAGGTTTGATTCATCGATGAGGAGCTGTATAAATCTGGCCTATTCTCCCGAAATTATCAAGGCCTGCCGAGTGGCCGGGCTTAAGGTAAAAGATTTCTCAAGGAATGATGAACCTAAGTTCGTTAAGGACAAGGAAGGCTCAACCCTTGAGTGGGGTGTTTCTGAGGCGATTAAAAAGTGCGGCTTTGTCCCCGATATAATATATGACAAGGGGGGTGTTGGTAAGGAGGCAGTCTCTCGTGTTATGGGAACCTCTCCGCTAGATGTCATTGAGAAGGTTGAAAAGATTGCAGAGGTCTTAGGCTGTCTATGAATAGAGCTAAAATAGAAGATATTGTCCGTAAGATATATGAGCATGAGCTTGATAGTGAAGAGGGGATTAAACTCCTTTCTCATCTTCCCTACGAGGATATCGGCTTTGCTACCATAGACCATCATCGGGAGCTTAGGCAAGGTTTTCCTGAGGTTATCTATTGCGAAGGTAAGTCTGATAGGCAGGTTGTTGAGATAGTTGGGAAGATGCTGGAGAGAGGTTCTGATATCTTGGCCACACGCGCTTCGGAAGAACTCTTTGCCAAGGTCAAAGATTCCTATCCGGAGGCTGAATATAATATAGATGGAAGGGTTATCTATATCCGTAGAGGGAAAAAGGAACTTGTCGGTAATATACTGGTGGCCACCGCCGGAACATCAGATATCCCCGTGGCCGAAGAGGCCGCTATTACTGCCGAAGTGATGGGGAGTAAAATAAACAGGCTCTATGATGTTGGGGTGGCCGGAATACATCGTCTCTTGGGGCAGAAAGAGGCCATTTATGAGGCCAATATAATTATTGTTGCCGCGGGAATGGATGGTGCCTTGGCGAGTGTAATAGGCGGATTGGCCGATAAACCTGTCATTGCCGTTCCGACCAGTGTTGGCTATGGGGCAAGCTTTCAGGGGCTTTCGGCTCTATTGGCCATGTTAAACTCTTGCGCCCCCGGGGTAGCGGTGATGAATATAGACAACGGTTTCGGGGCGGGGTGTTTCGCCCACAGGGTAAACCTTTTGTGCAGAGCGCCATAATTTCTTTTTAACCCCTTTCTTGTTCGGGCAAGAAAGGGGGAAAGAACCCGCCGCCTGCTCATTTTTTTAACGGCTTGGAATTACGGTTGCTTGAGGAGCCTAAAAAACTCGCTTCGCTCAGACAGTTTTAGGCTTATTTCCTCAACCAACCTACTCCAATCCTAAAAATGAGATGGCGGGAATAATCATTTGACCCTACCAGATAAAAGCGATACGATTACTCTAACAAGCAATCCAAACAACACGTTAGGAGTTCTTAAATGCTCAACCTTCGGGACGTTTCAACTTTTGAACCTATTCTTACCGCAATCTCTCCGTCTATACATTTTTACTAAACCTGTAAACTCCTTTTTATATCTCTTTTAGTTTCTCTTTTATTTGCTCCTTCCGCCCACGCCGCCAGTTTCGACTGCGCTAAAGCTTCGACCAAAGTCGAAAAGATGATCTGCTCCAATCCAGAGTTGTCCAAGCTTGATGATAAATTGGCTACCGGTTATTGGCATGCCTTGGAAGATGACAAAAACATTACGGCTGGACGCAAAGAGCAGATACGGAAGGTTCAAAGAGAATGGGTTAAAGAACGCAATACCTGTTCTGGTATAGATTGCATTAAGAAATCCTATGAGGAACGAATAGATGTACTTATAGGGAAATATGTTTTGATAATGAGCAAAGATGATAATCTCTGCGGCCATATGCTTAATCTTTACAATCGAGATTTAGATAAATATGGAGAGGTCAGATACAACGAGCATGAGGAGTTTAACTGGATAAAGTGGGAAGATAAAACTTTAAAAA
>JAHJSF010000100.1 GCA_018830405.1 Nitrospinota bacterium
TATTGGACCTGGGATCCAAAAGAGACTTGGTCTCTTATCACCTGGTTTATATATGCTGCCTATCTGCATGCCAGGGTAACCAAGGATTGGCGGGGAAAGAGGGCCGCCTGGATATCTATCCTTGGCTTTATCTCTCTACTATTTTTATATTGGGGGGTAAGTTTTATCCTCCCGAGCCTTCACACCTATGCCGTTTAATTAAGGATTATTTAAGATGGATAATATGGATATGGAAAAGGATAAGAAGGGGAAACTCTACTCTACCGTCGTTAGCGTCCTCGTTGTGGCTATGGTGGTGGGCGCAATATTTTTTACTGTTGCTAGAAAAAGGGATAAGTATTATCTGGTGACCGAAGGGCTGGAAGTCCCTGCCTTTTCCCTTCCTACATTAGATGGGGAAACAATCACCCTAACCGAACAACGGGGGAAGGTGCTTCTTATAAACCTCTGGGCCACTTGGTGCCCCGCCTGTATAGAAGAGATGCCCTCCATGGAGCGGCTCTATCAAGACCTTAAAAAGAGGGATGTCCCCTTTGACATGCTGGCCATGAATATAGATTCGAGTAATGTTAAAGAACTTAAAGAGTTTGCCCGGAAGATGAATATCACCTTCCCCATTCTTTATGATAGAAGCAAAAACGTCCCCTACCTGTTCAAATCGCTAGGTATTCCCGAGACCTATATTGTTGACAAGAAGGGGGTAATCAGAAAGAAGATAATCGGCGGATACGACTGGGACAGACCTGACACCCGCCAGCTTATTGATAAACTGCTTAAAGAAGAGGGATAGTCCTAAACTCTCTTCCCGCCCCCCGATATTCTTAAAGCGCTGGCCAACCTTATTTTTACCCGTAATTTTCCTGTCCACGATTATTAATTTTCTGTGTTAAAATTAAAATGTCCTGTTGTAGGGAGGCTATTTATAAATTCTATCCAACAGACGAAGAGATAAAAGCATTAGACATTAAACTCGAGTTGTTTTTTTCAACTGATTGACCAAGTATCAAAAAGGGGGCGGATTCATGCCAAACGGTCTACTGGCCAATAATGAGAAGCAATATCCATGCAGGTTCTTGGGCGGTCTCTATGCCAACAAAGACAAGTTCAATCTCTTAAAGGCTGAAAACGGGAAAGAGGCCGTAGAGCTGATCGAATCAAACAAGGTAGATCTGGTAATCGCCAACCTGGAGATGCCAATCATGGACGGCATAGAGCTGATTGCCTACATGGCCTCGAACTGTCCAAATATTCCCATCATTGCCATGGCCGTAACAGATGTCCCATCCAATGTGGTTGCCGATATCAGGTATAAAAGGGTCGTATCTGTACTGCAAAGACCGGTTGATTCCCAAACTATCCTGAGGGTTATTGCCAAAGGGCTGGAAACCAAAAATGACCCTGATTCTCTAACGACTGTTTCGCTAAGAGAAGTTCTTCAATTGATAAAAACAGAGCAAAAGACCTGCCTGCTGGCCATAAAGCAGGGGAAAGAATTGAGAGGCGAGTTTTATTTTAAAATTGGACATATTGAGAATGCCGTCTGCGGTGACCTTTCGGGAGAAGCGGCAGCCATTGCCCTCTTATCCCTCGACTGTGTAGGCATAGAAATCAAGCCTTATCCCAAAAAGAAGATAGAAAGGCGAATAAAACGGCCTTTAGTCTCATTAATCACAGAGGCGATACGATTAAAGGATGAGGCCCTTAAAAGCGGGAAGAAGAACTTGCCTGAGAGGCTTAATAAGGGGTCCGGAGAAGATTTATCTTCCGGGCCTGACAAATTAATAACCAAAAGTTTAACGAAAGGAGGGCAAGCAAAGGCAGAGAAAAGTGATATACAAATTGGGCTTATTAATAATTCTATAAAGGAGGTAAACATCATGTCTATTCAGGATAAGTTAAAGGAATTTGCTTCGATTGATGGTTTTGACGGGGTTGCCTTATATACCCCGGCGGGAGAATCTATCGCGATTTTGGAAGCTTCGGGGAGTCAGCATAATTTGAAGAAGACGGGGATAATGGCCAATGCCATTCTCCTGAATGCCCAGAAGGCGTCGATGGGGATGGGGCTGGGGATGGGGGATTTTGTGCATATAGAGACAGAGCAGGCGCATATTATCGTTGAGTGCTTCAATGAAGGGACTGATCATATGAAAACGGAGCCCGGCAAGGCTCATGTTCACCTTGTTCTTGTTCTGAAAAGCGACGCGGGAATAGGTCTTGCCAAGATGAAAGTCAGTTCTGCCCTCCAGCACCTTGCGCCGGAATTAAGGGTGTAATTTCTGTACAGCATAATCTGGCGGGAGGTGAACTATGCCCCTCCCGCCGAGGCGGCCGGAAGGATACTTAATAAGGAAAAGGTTTCTATCTTTTAATCCCGTATAGGTCTTTACGGTGACCAAGATAGTAAAAAAGGAGGTAAGGCAAAATGGCGGAAATTAGCAAATTTCAGGCGATGAACGGTTGTAGCGGCTGCAAACAGGCCGATGGGAGCGCCCCACAGGGGGAGGATATATCAGAGGCTGATTTTTGGTGCAGCATTTTTAAGAAGGCGGTCATCACAAAAGATGGCTGCTCTTGTCCCTCATGGGAGTCGGACTGAGTAGTTTATTCCTGTTTGGTATCGGGCTGCTCTATTGGAGGTAACTCCGGTTTGGGCGATTCGATTTCAGGCTGTTCACCAGTTAAGGACTCCTCTGTTTTAGGCAATTCAGATTCAGGCAGGTCTGCCGAGTCGGGCGGATTATTTTCTTCATCCTCCTCAGGCGCAACGTCTTCATACTCAGGGACAACAATACCCCTCCTTATCATGATGTTGTAGATTACGTTGGCGCGGGCGGCTACATATTTTGATTCGCCGATCGGATTATATCTTCTCGGACTCGGGAGAATAGAGGCGAGACGGGAGGCCTCCTCGGGGGTTAGTTCAGCCGCGGTCTTGGCATAATAATGGCGGGCGGCGGCCTCTATCCCGAATATTCCCCCCTCTCCCCACTCGGCCACATTCAGATACAATTCGAGGA
>JAHJSF010000101.1 GCA_018830405.1 Nitrospinota bacterium
CCAACACCTTTGGTAGACCTGGTTGAGGCAGAGATGTTAGAGCCTGAGATATCCGTTCCGGTCTATGAACCCCCCAAGTTTTTTACTGAACATAAGGACGAGGGTGTCTTAGAATTAACCACGGTCGAGGAGGTTAGGGACGAGACTCCACCTCCAACACCTTTGGCAGATCTGGTTGAGGCAGAGATGTTAGAGCCTGAGATATCCGTTCCGGCCGATGAACCACCCAAGTTTTTTACTGAACATAAGGATGATGATATTTTAGAATTGAGCCCGGTCGAAGAGGTTAGGGACGAGATTCCCCCTCCAACACCTTTGGCAGATCTGGTTGAAGCAGAGATGTTAGATATTGACTTAACGGATTTGGATGTTTCCAGCCTCCTTGCTGACGAGGATATTGATGAGGGGGGGAAGAATGATATTGAGATTAAAATGGAAGGGATTGAGGAGCTCCTCAGTTTGGATGACCTTTAAGATTCTGCGGAGAGCGAAGAAGACGGTTTGGGATATAGGCGCATACTCTCATTAAAAAAGAGATTAACAAGATTAGGGAAGAAGAATAAGGGTAATGATAGACAAAGTTTATGATCCTCATGCAATTGAGGAGAAGTGGTATTCCACGTGGCTCAAAAATGGTTATTTCAAGGCGGAAGATTCATCGGATAAACCCCCCTTCTGTATAGTTATCCCCCCCCCAAATGTTACAGGGGCACTCCATATGGGGCATGCCCTTAATAATACCCTTCAGGATATCCTGACAAGGTGGAAGCGTATGGATGGGTATAATGCCCTCTGGATGCCTGGGATGGACCATGCCGGTATTGCTACCCAGAATGTGGTCGAGAAGATGCTGGCCAAGGAGGGGATAAACCGCCATGAGATTGGGCGGGATAAGTTTATTGAGAAGGTCTGGGAGTGGAAGGAAGAATCAGGGGGGACCATCCTTTCCCAGCTCAAGAGATTGGGGTCTTCGTGCGATTGGGATCGGGCTCGCTTTACTATGGACGAAGGGCTTTCCAAGGCGGTTAGGGAGGTCTTTGTCCGTCTGTATGATGAGGGGCTGATATATAAAGGGGATCGCCTTATCAATTGGTGCCCCAGGTGTCATACCGCCCTTTCCGACCTTGAGGTGGAGCATGAGGAGGAGAGAGGTTTTCTTTATAATATTAAATATCCGATTATCGACAAATCAGGCCATCCGAGCGGGGACTATCTTGTTGTGGCCACTACGCGGCCGGAGACGATGTTCGGCGATACGGCCGTGGCGGTTAATCCGAACGATGAACGATATGCTAAATTTATCGGAAGAGAAGTCCTTCTCCCCCTGACGGATAGAAAGATACCCATCATAGGGGATGAGTATGTTGATATGGAGTTTGGTACAGGCGCCCTTAAGATTACCCCAGCCCACGATTTTAACGACTTTGAGATAGGGACTAAGCACAATCTCCCCATTGTAAAGGTCATAGACCATGACGGGAAGATGATGGATGGGGCAGGTAAATATAATGGTCTTGACCGTTTTGATTGCCGTAAGAAGGTATCTGAGGAGTTGAAGGAGAATGGATATCTTATAAGCCAGGATGATTACAATAACGCAGTCGGGAGATGTTACCGCTGCAACACTGTGGTTGAGCCGCATATGTCTCAGCAGTGGTTTGTAAATATCAAACCGATGGCCGAGGAAGCAATAAAGGTTGTCCGTAACGGCCAAATCGAGATAGTCCCCAAGGGATGGGAGAACACCTATTTCGATTGGATGGAGAATATTAAGGATTGGTGTATCTCACGCCAGATCTGGTGGGGACATCGTATCCCCGCTTGGATATGTGAGGATTGCGGTAAGCTTACGGTTAGCAAGGAAGACCCAACGGCTTGTTCCCATTGCGATAGTTCCAAGATTTATCAGGAGACCGATGTCCTCGATACCTGGTTCAGTTCGGCCCTTTGGCCCTTCTCAACCCTTGGTTGGCCTGAGAATAGCGAAGCCTTAAAAACCTTCTACCCGACCGATGTCTTGATAACCGGTTTCGATATCATCTTCTTCTGGGTAGCCCGTATGATTATGTCGGGGCTTAAGTTTATGGGAGATGTCCCCTTTAAAACCGTCTATATCCACGCCTTGGTGCGTGACGTTGAGGGGCAGAAGATGAGCAAATCTAAGGGAAATGTTATCGATCCTCTGGTCATAATAGATGAGTATGGGGCCGATACCCTCCGCTTTACTTTAACGGCCCTAGCGGCCCACGGGCGGGACATCAAGCTATCGACCGAACGTATTGAGGGGTATAGGAATTTTGTCAATAAGATATGGAATGCCTTCCGTTTTGCCTCGATGAATCTTGAAGGTTACAGTGATATCCCCGATGAGGAATATCTTATGAGGCTTGACTTGGAAACGGCCGACCGTTGGATATTAAGCAGGCTTCAGGATACTACGGCCGAGGTTCGGAAGTCGCTTGAGGAATACCGCTTTAACGATGCGGCTCAGGCCATTTATCTCTTCTTCTGGCACGAGCTTTGTGATTGGTATATAGAACTTATAAAACTGCGCCTTCGCGGGGAGGGGGAAGATAAGAAGAGTGCTCAGTCGGTTCTGACTTATGTCCTGGCCCAGTCTCTCTCCCTACTGCATCCTATTATGCCCTTCATTACCGAGGAGCTGTGGCAGAAGCTCCCTCACCAAGGGGAGAGCATTATGATTGCCCCCTATCCTAAATTCAATGAAAGCCTCTATGACGAGTCATCCGAACGTGAGATGGGGGTTATGATGGATATCTGCCGGGCGATAAGAAACGTAAGAAGCGAGATGAGCATTCCTCCCGGGCTTAGGCTGAAGACAATTATCAGGAGCGAGACGGAGGAGAAGAAAGAGATTGCCCAAAAACACGCCGCCTCTATAATCGATATGGCCAGGCTTGAATCTCTTGATATATCGGTTGGAGGCCAGGCCCCCAAGATGTCCCTCACCGCGGTTATCAATCAGATGGATATATTTGTCCTGATTGAAGGGGTGATTGATGTTAAAGAGGAGGAGAATAGGCTCAATAAGGAACTTGCCAAGATAGATAAGGAGATTGTTGCCATAGATAAGAAGTTATCAAATGCAAGTTTTGTCGATAAGGCACCCGAGGACGTAGTTGAAAAAAACAGAGCTCGTCTCCTCGATTATAGGACCGACAGAGAAAAGATTGAGGGAAATCTGGAGAGGTTAAAGGCTCTTGCCTAGATAGCCCTCACCTCTTCATATCTCTTTGATGTTTATCGTTTTTTATGTTAGCATTGTTTCGTTATCCGCTGTTGTTCCTTAGAACTATATCGGTGATAAAAAAGGGGGTATATAGTTTGCCGTGCGGTGTTATCGGCGTTGTCTTCCGATTTTGTTTTTCCGCTTACATATCTCCTCCCTTTATCCCTAATTAGATAATCTTGTCCTGTTATTTGAGTTTGGTGTGGGTCGTGCCGGTTTGCATGTATCCAAATTATTATTTCTATCTAACAAAGGGGGGCATTTTATTATGTCAGAGGTTATGAGGGGGGTTGTAAAATGGTTCAACGGCACCAAGGGTTATGGATTTATAGGCCGTGAAGATGGCGAGGAAGATGTCTTTGTCCATTTCAGGGATATTGTTGGTGAGGGATACCGCACCCTTGAAGAGGGGCAGCCGGTAGAGTTTACTCTTGCCAAAGGGGATAAGGGGCTGTTCGCCGAAAATGTAACGGTGGTCAGCTAAACGATTAGTTTATCTTTGCTTTTTTCTGCTCTATATGGGCATTCATAAATAGAAGGTCGGAAAAGAAGTGAAATATCTTTATTGCATCATGGGGAGATGCTGATTATTCCTCTTTAACTTGATGTCTGCGGTAGCTGGCTATGAATTCTTCAGGGTTGAGGCCAAGATGTTTGGCGAAGGCTTTAATAAATCCTCGGGCATAGACATCTTCCG
>JAHJSF010000102.1 GCA_018830405.1 Nitrospinota bacterium
CTCCCGTAGGAGTCTGGCCCGTGTCTCAGTGCCAATGTGGCTGATCATCCTCTCAGACCAGCTAACCATCGAAGCCTTGGTAGGCCATTACCCCACCAACTAGCTAATGGTACGTGAGCTCATCCCTAAATGATAGCTTATAAATAGAGGCCATCTTTTACTTCAAACCTTATGATTCGTAGTCTTATCCGGTATTAGCCCACCTTTCGGCGGGTTATCCCAGGTTTGGGGGTAGATTACTCACGCCTTACTCACCCTTGCGCCACTCTACTCATTCCCGAAGGAACTTTCTCGTACGACTTGCATGTGTTAGGCACGCCGCCAGCGTTCGTTCTGAGCCAGGATCAAACTCTCCAATTGATAGTCTAATCTCTGTCTGCTATTTGCTGACAGATAATACTTGTACAAATTTTTAATTGACTGGTTTTTCGGCCAAGGCCAAAAAACCACCCGCAAGATACCATGTTGCCTATCTAGATTTCAAAGATCAACGTTTAAATAACGTAAAAAGGTAGTATACATAAAAAAACAAACCAGTGTCAAACACTTTTTTAACTTTTTTATTGCGAAAGATAAAACAGAAGAAAACCCGCATCATTGCAGAAATTACTACAACTGTGTTTCCATCCCTCAACACCACTACGAGAATGATTCTACAGGTTTTGCGGATATAGTCAAACAATAATTAAACAATATGTTCAAAAAAAGAGGAAGCCCAAATTTGCCAATAAGTTAGATGAAAAATATTGGGGAATTTATATAGAAAAAGCCCTTTTATAAAGTGTTATAATAGGCGAACAAGGCTTTAAGACAGGTAGTTATAATGCCAAAAATAGTTAAACCAAATAGGATTAAACCAATAAAATGCCCTCGCAGCATAATGACATTATAGAGAGGATTAAAAATCTCAAAGAAAAGAAGAAGGCGGTTATTCTGGCCCACAACTACCAGATAAACGAGGTGCAGCTGGTTGCTGACTATATAGGGGACTCCCTTGGGCTTAGCATTCAGGCCGCTAAAACAGAAGCAGATATGATAATCTTCTGCGGGGTCTACTTTATGGCTGAAACGGCCAAGATACTTTCTCCAAACAAAAAGGTCATCATTCCGGATAAAAAGGCTGGTTGCCCAATGGCCGATATGATAAACGCCAAACAATTGCGTGAACTGAAAGTGAAACATCCCAAGGCCAAGGTCCTCTGCTATGTAAACACCTCGGCCGAAGTAAAGGCAGAGTGCGACTTGTGCTGCACTTCATCTAATGCGGCCAGGGTGGTCGAAAAAGGTTTTGCCCCAAATGAAGAGATAATATTTGTACCGGATAAATATCTGGCCAACTATACCTCCAAACAGATAGGCCGAGACTTTATTGTCTGGGATGGCTACTGCCCTACCCATGCCCGTATATTGGCTGACACAATAAAGAAAGTCCAAAAAGCTCATCCTAAGGCCAAGGTAATAGTCCACCCTGAATGTAGGAATGATGTGGCCGAAATAGCCGATGCCGTTCTATCAACAGGAGGAATGTACAACTTCGTCAGAGATACCGAAGAGGAGGAGATAATTGTAGGGACAGAAGTGGGAATGATAGAGAGGTTGAGGAGGGACTTCCCTAAGAAGAAGATATATCCGGCCTCAGATATTGCAGTATGCCCCAACATGAAGAAGACTACCCTGGAAAAGGTATTATGGGCTCTGGAAGAAGAGGAGCATGAAGTAATCGTAGATAAGGAGATTGCTGACAAGGCAAGGGGTAGCATAGAGAGGATGATTGCTATTGGCTAATTTGGAGACGCATTCAATCGCTAACTGCGTTGGCTTGGCCCACTCAATATACAGGTAACAACCCCCTACCCCCCTTTGTTAAGGGGGAATAGAAAAACGACTCTCAAAGCTCCCCGCCTATTTTAGGAGGGGTGGCCGAAGGCCGGGGTGGTAAGTTTTCTAACCAAACCACCCCTGCCCCTCCTTAACCAAGTAGGGGAGTTTGGGAGCTTGAAGGGCGGAGAGTATCTTTTCCGCTGTTGCCGTTCCCACGCTTAGGGCAGACATTATCTCCGCTGCTTCCGCCTTCCTTATCCCCTCAACCGAACCGAAGGAGGCTAACAGCTTTTTCTTCCTAATCTTTCCCACACCTTCTATCTCATCCAGGGCCGAAACGACAGCCCCTTTCTCTCTTAACTTCCTATGATAATCGATGGCAAAACGGTGTGCCTCATCACGGACAGCCTGAAGGAGCTTTTTGGCCGGAGAATCTGGTGAAAAGCGAACAATCTCCCCCCCTGAGGTGTATACAATATCTGTCTTGGGGTTGTTCCTATCCTCCCCCTTGGCAATCGATACTATAGGAATATTCAGGCCAAATTGCTTATGAACGACCGCCTCAGCTATGTGTAGTTGCCCTACCCCGCCGTCTATGACAAGAAGGTCGGGAATATTCTCTCCCCCCTTAAACCGCCTCCCCAAGACCTCTCGCATCATCCCATAATCATCAACCCCTTCTACGGAGTGTATCCTGAAACGCCGATACTCACCACTATCCTTCCTACCCGATATAAAAACGGCCATAGAGGCCACTGCCTCATGTCCGCCGCCTATTGTGGATATATCAAAGGCCTCTATCCGTTGAGGAGTGCTGCCCAGATTGAGAAGGGTCTGCAACTCTTCAAGGGCATTCCCTCTCCCTCGGTTTGCCTCTATCTCTAATTTCAGAGCTACGCGGGCATTTTCCTTGGCCCTGCCGATCAATTCCCTTTTAATCCCTCTTTTAGGAATAGCAATTGATATATTACGTCCGGACATCTCTTTGAGCCACAATTGAATCTCCTCTATCTCCTCGGGTAGAGATTCCAATAGAATCTCATTAGGAACTAGGACCTCCTTGGAGTAGTGTTGGGTCAGAAAGGCATACAGAATCTCTCTGTCGGACACATCCTGCATATCTTTGACCATAATCGGACTATTCCCCACCAGCTCTCCTCTCCTGACAATAAGAAGATCAAGTGCCGCCAGGCCCCCGCTTCTCTCTACGACAACTATATCCAAATCCTCAACAGACATTGAAACAATAGATTGCTTCTCCAGAACCGTCTCTATAGACAAGATTTGGTCACGTATAACAGCCGCTTTTTCAAATAGGGATTTCTTGGCAGCCTCCTGCATCTCCCTTTTAAGGTCGGCAATAAGCCGCCTGTTCTTCCCCTTTAGAAAGAGAACCGCCTCCTCTATGCCTTTATTATATTCATCCTTGTCAATCTTTCCGGCGCAGGGGGCCAGGCAAAGGCCCATCTGATAGTTAAGGC
>JAHJSF010000103.1 GCA_018830405.1 Nitrospinota bacterium
GAGCGGGAGAAAAAAGTAGACCGAGGCGCGACGAAGGCGAGGAGTGAGGCGTATTAGGCATACGCCGTAACAACGAACAAGGGGCTATAAATTTATCCCGCTCTGGGAGCGAAGCAAGTTTTTTAGGTTCCTAACCAACCGTCATTCCAAGCCGTTAAAAAAATGAGCGGGCCGTCCTTCTTTCCTCCTTTTCTTGGACGAGCAAGAAAAGGAGAGAAAAAACAATTCTCCCATCCCCCTCTTTCCTAAATGAGGATTATCAAAACAACAACATCATCATTATCAATATTTTGTAATGTTTTCTGTTTCAAAATAGGAATAGCTGTGATAGTTTTCATGTTGAGCTGTGCCTGTTTCTACATATTTTTCAACCTTTCTCAATACAAGATAGGAGCGAGATGATTAGGACAAAGTACATTAAAAGCGGCAAGTGGCGTACAGTTGAATCATTTTGGAATGCCAAAGGAACAGCCTTCTTTAGGGAACCGGAAGGGGCAAGAATAAAGGTTCGTTACGGTGTCGGTTTCTTAGGCTTTGACAGGCAGAAGAAAACTCTCAACGGAAAAGACTATAAAAAGCTTTCTGTTGGCATAGGTTCCATAGCCTATGCAAGGATGCAAGTTAAGGTTTCTCAAAGCACCAATTTAACATACGATATTTACGGAGGCGGAACTGCGGTTCCTCCCGGGCCAGAGACATCTTTCTAAATATTCTGCATAGAGCGACAGGATCAGATCTTGTACTTTTCGTTTTCACCCTCACCTTGCCCCCTCTAGTCTCCCCCTGCAAGGAGACTGTGTCGTAACCCTTTTTATCGTCATTCCGCACTTGATGCGGAATCCAGAAAGTCAATAAAATCAAGGGCTATGGATTGCCCGGTCAAGCCGGGCAATGACAAAACAGACATTGCGATACAGTCTCTCAAGGGAGAGGAGATTTTTTGTGGTTTCTCAGTCTCTTTGTGTACTTTGTGCACTCCGTGAGAGGAAGAAAAAAATATCAGGTTCATCCTGTTATCCTGTCTAAATATTTTGGAGACTGGATTCCCCGATTAAATCGGGGAATGACAGGAGGGGGGTGGTTCTCGTACCTTTCGTGTGGTTCGTGGTTTATCCTAATTTAAAATCTCCCCTCATAACAAAAGCATGTGAACTATTTGAATTTGATATAGTGATGCGTAGCTTCGACACAAATACACTTTAAACCAGGACATACTTATGACGAATAACGATATCTTACGCCGTATACACTATACCTTCGATTTTGGAGATTCTAAAATGATGGCCATATTCGGTTTGGGGGGTCAGGAAGTATCGAGGGAGGAGGTCAGCAATTGGCTAAAAAAAGAGGATGATCCTTCGTATCAGGAATGCAGCGATACTCTGCTGGCGATTTTTCTAAATGGGTTGATTATCGATAGACGAGGCAAAAAGGAAGGGCCTCAGCCTGAGCCGGAGAAACGATTAACCAACAATATCATTTTTATGAAACTGAAAATCGCTTTAAACCTGCAGGCTGAAGATGTCCTTGAGATTCTGGGCTTAGCTGGTTTTATCCTGAGCAAACATGAATTAAGCGCCTTTTTCCGTAAGCCTGACCATAAACACTACCGTGAGTGTAAAGACCAGGTTTTGCGTAATTTCCTAAGAGGGGTGCAGATTAAATATTGTGATGAGATTGATTTAGAGGCAGGCTTCGAATAAAAGGAGCAGGACTCAGCCCTTAAATTTATCCCCTAAACATAGAAATGTTTGATACAGTTGAACTTGGAGGTCAGCACAAATAAACATTTTCCTGATATGTAGTCATCTATCGTGGAAGAAGTTTCTGTCCATCAACAATGACTGCAGGGCATTGCAAGATTGCCTTCCGGTCTCTTTTAGAGGAGGTTCGCCATGGAAAACAAAGGTGAGGATAAGGGAAAACTGGAGCAGAAGTACGATCTGCTGGCCAAAAAGTTTAATGAGCTCTACCAGGCCGGGAAGGAACGGGGAGGCGAGGCAATGTCGGTCGCAATGGAAAAGGCCCGTAAACAGTTGACCTCCCTTGGCGAGTTAAGTGAGGAACAGGGGGAAGTATTTAAGAAGTACCTTGCCCGCGATTTAGACCAAACTATGGTTGATGCTCAGCGCTTGGGGAAAGAGGCCAAAGAAAAATTAAACCCGGCCCGATTGGGGGCAGGGGCGCTGTCCTCATTGGCAACTATACTCGAATTTACCGGCAGTGCGCTAACCACCCTGAGTGATAAAACCAAAAAGTCCCTTGTCTATAAAACGGGAGAGATAACCACCGCCGGCACTTTGACCTGCCAGGACTGCGGAAACAAGATACATCTCAAGGAAACAGGGCATGTCCCCCCTTGCCACAAATGTAAAGGCACGCTGTTTGATAAGGGCTATTGATTAGAAGGACAAAATAAATCAGATATTTAAACAGCTAAATTGCGAGACCGATGACTTTTCTTGAAGGGTTTAATCCTGTTACACAGGCGCTGATTGCAACCTTATTCACTTGGAGTATGACCGCCCCGGGGGCCTCGGCTGTTTTTTTTACCAAAAAGCCAAGCCCAAGGTTGGTCAGTGCTTGAGGTAGCTCTGAATTAATATCTTCCCCTTACGTGTATAGTATAATTCCTTGAATAAAACATGGAGGTACGGATATGGAGACAGAAGAAAATAAAGAAGCCAAGATGTGGGCCTCATTGTGCCACTTGACCGCCCTGTCGGTTTTCAGCGCTATTCCGCTGATAAATGTACTCCTACCGCTAATTATATGGATATTGAAGAAGGATGAATTCCCTCTGGTAGATGAACAGGGGAAGGAATCATTAATCTTCCAAATATCAATTACTATCTATTTGGCTATTGCCTTTGCTCTATCCCTTGTGTTTATAGGATTAATCCTCCTTCCGGTTATATATGTTTTTGATGCAATCTTGGTTATAATCGCCACAATCAAACTAAATCAGGGGGAGACGTATAAATATCCCTATGCCCTTGGTTTTATCAGAACCCTACTGGATAAAACTCCAACGCCTTAACCGGTTGCAGGGACAAACTCTCCTCCTAAAAAAATAGATCGGCGAAAAAGTAATTATTGGGAATATTCGTTTCCAAGTGGTATCATACTGTAACTTTGTGGGCCGATTATTTGACATACTTGTTGTAAAATCGGGAAAGACAGATGAGTATTAATCGTTAACAGGCACAAAATAACTAAATGAGCAAATTAGATAATTACTGCCTTAGGCTCGGCAATATAGAATACCGCCCGATTATGATTGGCGGGATGGGGGTTGATATCTCCACCCCGGCAATGGTGGTTGAAGGAGCCAGGCTTGGCGGCATAGCCCATCTCTCAGATGCCCTTATCTGTTCCATATCAGATAGATATTTTGGGACCACTCTGGCCAAGGCAAAATTCAATAAATATAAAGACTTTTCCGGTGAGGCCAATAAACTTTTCGCCCAATTTGACCTTACCGAGGTAAAAGATTCTGTGAAAAGGCTGGTTGAGTACACGATCAATCAAAAATCAAATGTTGGCGGGGTTTTCATTAACATAATGGAAAAGCTGACGATGAACAATCCAAGAGAGACCCTGAGGGCAAGAATGTGGGGGGCTCTGGATGGAGGAATAGACGGCCTTTCCCTGAGTGCCGGACTACATTTAGGCTCTCTCGACCTGATTGAAGACCATCCCCGATTTCGTGACGCCAAGATAGGGATTATTGTCTCTTCTGTTCGGGCCCTGAAGCTTTTCCTGAAGAGGGCTGCCCGCTTAAACCGGAATCCAGACTATGTTGTGGTGGAAGGACCATTGGCCGGAGGACACCTCGGCTTTGGAATCGATGATTGGGCCTCGTTTGACCTGAAAACAATCTTCCGCGAGGTTGTAGATTTCCTTAAAAAAGAGGGATTGAAGATCCCCGTTATCCCGGCCGGTGGAATATTCACCGGCACTGAAGGGGTTGAGTTCATTAAAGAGGGGGCGGCGGCAGTACAGGTGGCCACAAGATTTACCATTACCAAAGAGAGCGGGCTGCCGGATAAGGTCAAGCAGGAATATTTTAAGGCACATGAAGAGGATATCGAGGTTAATATGGTTTCCCCCACCGGATATCCGATGAGAATGTTGAAAAGCAGCCCTTGTATAGGGGCCGGGGGTAAGCCTTGTTGCGAACAATACGGATATGTTTTAGATAAAGACGGTAATTGTAAATATATTGATTCCTATAAGGCCGAGGTTGCCAGAAATCCTGAAAAGATATCGGTCAAGGATAAGACATGTCTCTGCACACAGATGGAGTTCTACAAAACCTGGACCTGCGGCCACATGGCCTACCGCCTGAAGGATACAACCAATCTCTTGGCTGATGGTTCATACCAGCAGCCGACCACAGAGGATGTCTTTAACGACTACCTCAACAGCCAAGACAACCAAATAATCCTCCCCAAAACTGAGTAGGCTATAAACGCTATTTCCTTTCTCTCGAAAGATTAGTCTCGACTCTTGGTAAATGCCTCAACAAGCGTTAGGTTTTGAGTAGGTGGCCTTGCTATAACTTTAAAATATTACAAGGATAAATAGGAAAAAATGGAAAACAGCAGACGTGAAACAACTATGCGCTTTCTGGCCCAGCCTACCGATATAAATTTCGGCGGTAAGGTGCACGGCGGCATGATGATGAAATGGATGGATTGACGAGGCTGGCTACGCCTGCGCCACAAGCTGGAGCGGGCACTATTGCGTGACGGCCCATGTGGGAGAGATTAGTTTCTACACCCCCGTAAAGGTGGGGAGCATGGTAGAGCTTAATGCCAAGGTTATCCATACCGGAAAAACGAGTATGCATATAGCGGTCAGGGTAAGTTCTTGCGACCTCAGGGAATGCCAGATGACCGGAGCCATACGTCGCGTCCTTATCTTCGTGGCCCTTGATGATAACGGAAAACCGACAGCGATACCCCCTTGGATCCCCGAAACAAAGGATGACATCGCCCTTGAAACCTATGCCAAGCACCTCGTCGAGCTTCGCCAAAAGATATACCAGGAATTGGGGGACATTAAGGTAAAATGGTAATATAAATGGTTACAACCAAATAACATTTACTACCATAATTAATTATGAAAAAGATACTTATTACCGGGGCGACCGGATATGTTGGGCGAAGGCTAAAAGACACCCTTTTAGATCGGCCGGATATTTCGATAAGGCTGCTGGTAAGAAATAAGAAAAAGCTGCGCGCCTTTGTATTAGACAAGGTAGAGATTGTCGAGGGGGACACCTATGATAAGGTTATACTTCGTAAGGCACTTGAGGGGATAGATATAGCCTATTATATGATTCACTCGATGGGTTCAGGGGCCAACTTTGAGGATCTTGACCGGATAAGTGCCGAAAACTTCCGTGAGGCATGTATCGAGTCCGGGGTTAAACGAGTAATATATCTTGGCGGGCTTGGGGAAAAGGGGACTGCCAGCAAACATCTGTTAAGCCGTATCGAGACAGGAGAGGTGCTAAGCGCCAGACCGGACAAGCTTCAGGTTATCTGGTTCAGGTGCGGGATTATCATCGGTTCCGGCAGCGCCAGTTTTGAAATTCTTAGAAATTTAGTTGAAAAACTCCCTATTATGGTAACCCCCAAATGGGTCGACACCCTGAGCCAGCCCATATCTATCCAAGATGCTCTCGATTATCTTATAGCCGCCATAGACCTTGAGACCCAAAAGAGTATAATCGTCGATATCGGGGTAGATCACCCGATCAGTTTCCGCGATATGATAAAAGAGACAGCCAAGGCAATGGGATTCAGACGCGTTATTATCCCCATTCCTGTCTTAACCCCGAGGTTGTCTTCCTATTGGGTAATACTCTTCACCCCTGTCCCTTACCACATCGTAGCCCCGCTGATTGAGGGTTTAAAATCAGAGACCTTGGTACTCAGCAATTATGCCCCCCGATATTTTCCTAATATAAAGCCGATAGGAATTAGGGAGGCGGTCAAGGCAGCCATAGACGAGATGGTCAATGACCAGGTAATAAGCAGATGGTGCGACAGTAGTGCCAGGGAGGTCTGCGATATAACCGGCCATGATAATACCGCCACGGCAATTCTAAGGGATAAGAGAAGATTTTTCTTCGATGATATCTCCCCCGAAAACATATTCAAATCATTCACCTCAATAGGCGGAGATTTCGGGTGGTTTACCTATAACATACTGTGGCGAATAAGAGGCTACATCGACAAAATCATGGGAGGCCCCGGCCTAAACAGGGGGAGACGAAGAAGTAGCGGCAATCTGAGGGTTGGGGATGCGATAGATTTCTGGAAGGTGGCCGACGTCAGGGAAAATGAACGTCTGCTTCTATTCTCACAGATGAAACAGTTCGGGAAGGCCTGGCTTGAATTTAACATAGAGGGGGGCACCTTAGTCCAAACGGCCCATTACTACCCGCAAGGTTTTCTGGGGAGAGTCTACTGGTTCTTCCTCACCCCGTTTCACAGCATGATCTTCGGAAGTCTCGGCAAGAAGATTATAGAACATGCCAGATACCTTGAATCTCAAGAGAATAACAAGTAGGGACGATAAATATAAAAACTAATCCTGAAAAACCTCTACCCTATTGCGCCCTAGCCCCTTCGCCCTGCCCAGGGCCTTATCGCCGCACAAAACAAGTTCCTCAACAGACATAAATTTATCGGCCGGCAGTGTGGCCACCCCTTGGCTTACGGTAATAATGGAACTGACCCCTAACCCCTTGTGGGGTATCTTCAAAGCGGCTACCTTTTCTTTAATCCTTTCGGCAATCATAATTGCCCCTTCCTTATTGGTCGACGGGATTATACAGGAAAACTTCTCCCTCCCGTACCTGGCAATAGAGTCTGTCAGGCGCAAGAGGGAGCTCTTAATAGCCTGAGCGACTTTTTTCAAACATTCATCCCCTTCCTGGTGGCCGTAGATATCATTAAATAACTTGAAATAATCTACATCTATCATAATCAGGGAAAACGGACTCCCTGACTTTGTGGCCACCCTCAGCTCTATGGCCATCCTCTCGTCGAAGTATCTTCTATTGTTTACCCCTGTCAGGGGATCGGTAACGGTTCTGTCAAACAGGTCCTGTACCTTTTTCTGCTCTTCGGTTATATCCCTTACAATGGCGACTATCCCGGCCACATCCCCATCGGCATCATTAAAGGTGCTTTTTCTTATAATCACATGCTTCACCTGTTTATCCTTTCGGCGAATTATAAAGTCATGTGAATTGGATCCAGGATTCTCCAACAACTCCTTATCCATCTTTTCGTGTTCCTCAGCAACCTGCTTGGGCCACAAGTCATACACGGTCTTCCCTATAATATCCACCTTGGCAAACCCTAGGAAATCCTCAAAGGCCTTGTTACACCCCAGATACACCCCCTTACTGTTTTTATACATTAACGGATCTGGGATAGTATCTAACAGGGTCGAGAGAAAATCCTTATAACCGGTCTCTTTCATGTCGGCAAACTTCTTTTCTATTCCATAGGCAATGGACCGCTCCAAAGTATATATTTCAAGTGTTTCCTTGTTGAAATAATCAACCGCCCCCAGCTTTAATGATTCGATGGCAATCTTCTCATTCCCCTCCCCTGTCAAGATTATGACCGGAGGCAGGACCTTCTTTTTTCTTATATAGAACCGGAGAAAATCGTGGGCTGTTTTTTGAGGAAAGGCGTAATCAAAGATTAGACAATCGGCATGATTATATTTAAGGTGGTCTATCGCCTCATCAACTCCATTGCAGCAGGCAATATCATACTCCCCCTTCCCCTTTTTCAAGAGGGCGGTCAGGCTATCTATATACTCCTGATTATTATCAACAATCAGTATCTTATAACTCATATCTTCTCTTTATATCAGGCCTACCATCGGGAGTGGCCATACAGGGAACATACTAACATAAGAATATATGTGGGACAATCCAGCAAATTGATGCCCCCCTCAAACATCAGTCATTAGAAAAACATAAAACAAATCTCCCTTTTTACGATAGACATATCGTCCACTTATCCATAGAATGTAGAGTGTAGAGCAAAAATAAATAAAAAGACAACAGATCTTATTCTAAGGCTCTTAGTAATGAATCTATTAAAGAGGTTTTCCAAAAAAGCCGGTCTCTCGCCGGGGAGCGTAGTCTACCTTGGCAAGGAGAGACTCGACAAGGCCAGGATAACCCTTATCGATTATGATGAGAAATCCATAGAAGAAAAAGAGATTCAGCAGATTGAGGAATCTTTCCCTTTAAAAGATACCCCTACCGTAACCTGGATAAATATAGACGGGCTTCACAACACCAAGCTGATCGAAAAGATAGGGGAGCATTTCAATATCCATCCATTGATATTGGAGGATATTGTTCACCCCGACCAACGCCCCAAGATGGAGGAGCTGGAGTCCTCCTTATACATAGTTTGCCGAATGTTCTACATGAAAGAGGCAGATATTGTTGAGGAACAGCTCAGTTTAATAATTGGGGCAAATTATCTTATTACCTTTCAGGAGATGGATGGGGATATATTTAACCCCATCAGAGAACGTATCCGAAATGAGAAATTTAAGGTCAGAAAATCCGGGCCGGACTACCTGGCCTATAGTATCTTAGACGCAATCATTGATAACTATTTTGTCCTCCTGGAACAGATTGAGGGGCGAATAGAGGCGCTGGAGGATGAATTGCTCGATAACCCGACCCATGAAACCCTGCACAATCTCCATAAGCTGAAGGGGAGGATGTCTTCCCTGCGGCGGTCTGTCTGGCCTTTCAGGGAGACGATTGTAAATATTGGGCGGTTAGAGTCCCCCTTTATCAAGGAATCAACCGCCCCCTACCTGAGGGATCTGTATGACCATATAATTCAGGTTATAGATTCGATAGAATCTCTGAGAGAAACAATATCGGGTTTGCTGGATGCCTACCTATCGGTTATCAGCAACAGGATGAACGAGGTGATGAAGGTTTTAACACTTATAGCCACCATATTCATCCCCCTTACCTTTTTGGTTGGCGTCTACGGGATGAATTTCAGGCATATGCCGGAACTGGAATGGTCTTGGGGATACCCTGTTTTATGGGGAATAATGGTCTTCATTGCCCTATCAATGATTGCATTTTTTAAACGCAAGAGGTGGCTCTAACCAAATTAAGGAAATAACATGACTGATATATTAAATAACATAGATTACTGTTGGAGCGATGTTGACCTTAGGGACGGTCAACTCCATTTTAGACAGATTGGAGATATTTCAATATGGATAAAACATCAGGGGAAAGAAATCTTTGTAGCCCATCGCCACATCAACCGAAACGGCCCCCAATCGGATATAGAATCTCTCCCCTCTGATATCAGCTGGGTCAGGCGTGTTTGCCGTGGGGGAATAGATACAGTTAAGATAAGGCCGGTTTTCCCTGATATCCCGGTTGTAGTCAAACCTGAATCGACATTCAATCTTTCCAAAAAGGCCGAGATTAAGATATACGTTCGTATCCCCTTGTGGGTCCATATCTACGCCCTTGACAAGGGGGAAGAGGTGACAATATTAGAGGCCCCTTCGGTGCTTCTATCCAAAACATGGTTTGGCGATTTTTTTGAGGGAGATATCTGTTATTGGATATCATCCGGAGCCAAGACAGAGGTCGAACCGGATAGGAATAGGGGACATTTGGCCATCTCGCCCGTTCATCTTCATAATCAGTCGAATGATGACCTTACCGTTGCCAAGCTCTCCCTAAGGGTTCCCAACCTAACCATATTCTCCGATGGAGAACAGCTCTGGTCTGACCAGATGGAGATAGATTACCGGGGGGAAAACGAGGTAGGCGAGATTAGGTTCAGCGGTCACCCCCCTCAAAAGGCCCCCAAGGCCACTTTGATAACCAAACCGAGAATAGTGGAGAAAAACATTCACCCCTTTAAGTCCTTCACCTCAATGATAAACATAAACAGCCTCGGGCTTCCGACAGGGTAAATAATATGGGACATACTTTTGAATATATAAGAAACCTAAACCTAAAGGATCTACTCCCGCTCATCAGGGTAGCCGTACTCCTTTTTGTGGGGATAACCATAGTGGCCTGGATGGTCAGAAAAA
>JAHJSF010000104.1 GCA_018830405.1 Nitrospinota bacterium
AATCGTAAACAGGTCTTTTAAGGGACAAAAAGGGCGGAGATATTATCCCCGCCCTTCTTACAACTAATTACCTATATCTATTTTTTCTTTTTGGCAGTCGTCTTCTTAACTGCTTTTTTGGCAGGGGCCTTCTTGACTGCCTTCTTGGCTACCTTCTTAACCGACTTTTTGGCAACCTTTTTGACGGCCTTCTTGGCTGCCTTCTTAACCGTCTTTTTGGCAGGGGCCTTCTTGGCTGCCTTCTTAACCGTCTTTTTAACCGGGACCTTCTTCACAACTGCTTTCTTAGCGTCACTCTCCATTTTCAATCCTCCAAGGTTGTTTATGATAGTATCACCAAAGTTAAAACCAGTTACCTCTTCGACTCCTTTCATGAGACGAGCAAAGCTACAGTCTGCTAACCTGCTCTTGATTATTTGTCCCATCCGCTTCTGCCCAGCCAACGCGGATAACAATTATAACCCCCGACATGACAAGGGACATTAAGAGAACAATTATTAGTAACGTCTATCCTCTTCCCCCCTTCGCGGGAAGCACTAACTATCAGTAGGCCACAACTTACTCTTAAAATCAAGTGGCTCGGCAATCACAAACAAATAATTTTTGCTGAGCCACACTCAACTCGAAAGAAAACTATTTACAGTCCCTTCAAAAAAACAGATAAAAAAGTCTAAACTATTTTTTAAATTTAGATTTAACAAAACCGAGTGAACCGCCTGCCTTCATAATAGCAACATCTGCTCCTACCAAGAGATGCTTAAGAGGAATAGATTTTCCCTTTGTCTTGTTCTGCAAAATAACCTCGGCACCATTGCCGAGTTTAGAGACATCTATCTCCACATCATCCCCTTGGGCCACATTGTTGTAATCCTCGGGATTAACAAAGACAAGAGGCAGTATGCCGAAGTTGACTAAGTTGGCCAGATGAATTCTGGCAAACGACTTGGTAATGACGGCCTTAACCCCCAAGTATTTCGGAGCCAAGGCAGCATGCTCCCTACTTGAACCCTGTCCGTAGTTCTCACCGCCGACAATAAAGCCGCCATTCTTCGCCTTGGCCCTCTTGGGAAATTCCGCATCCACGGAGGAGAAGACGTACTCCGATATGGCTGGGATATTAGACCTGAGCGGAAGAATCTTGGCGCCGGCCGGCATGATATGGTCGGTAGTTATATTGTCCTCAACCTTAATCAAGACAGCTCCGTCAAGCTTCTTAGGCATAGGATTAAACTCAGGCAAAGGCTGAATGTTCGGCCCTCTGACAATCTCCACTTTGGCTGCCTTCTTGGGAGGAATAGGAGCAATAACCATATTGTCCGATACCTGGAACTTTTTAGGCATAACAACCTTTGGAGCCGATTTCCCAAGTTTCCTCGGGTCAGTAATCACACCGGTAAGGGCGGCTGCGGCTGCAACCTCAGGGCTGACTAGGAATGCCTGGGCGTCCTTGGTTCCACTTCTGCCGTGGAAGTTTCTATTAAATGTCCTCAATGTAATCGCGCCGGTATTGGGGGCTTGTCCCATACCAATACATGGTCCACAGGTACTCTCCAGTATCCTGGCTCCGGCAGCAACCATCTGCTCAAGGGCGCCATTCTTGGTTATCATTTCCAAGACCTGTTTTGAACCGGGAGAAATAACTAAACTTATATCAGGATGAACAGTTTTTCCTTTTAATATTCCGGCCACAGTCATCATATCTCTATAGGAGGAATTGGTACAGCTCCCTATGGCAACCTGGTCAACCTTCATACCGGCTAACTCTTCTATGGTAGCAACATTATCAGGGGAATGAGGTTTGGCGGCCATCGGGACAACCTGAGCCAGATTGATCTCCAACACCTCGTCATACTCGGCATCGGCATCCGCCTCAAGCTTGGTCCAATCCTTTAATCTATTCTGAGCCTTTAAAAACTCTTTGGTAATATCGTCACTTGGGAATATAGAAGATGTGGCCCCAAGCTCTGTTCCCATATTGGTTATGGTAGCCCTGTCGGTAACAGAAAGGGTTTTAACTCCCGGGCCGGCATATTCCATAACCTTCCCTACGCCACCCTTAACAGATAGTTTCCTTAATATTTCAAGGATGACATCCTTAGCCGATACCCAAGACTTAAGCTTGCCGGTAAGATTAACCTTAACCACCTTGGGAACGGTTATCGAGAACGGCTCTCCCCCCATAGCCAAGGCGACGTCTAATCCGCCGGCGCCCATGGCCAACATTCCTAACCCGCCTCCATTTGGGGTATGGCTATCAGAGCCAAGAAGGGTTTGTCCCGGCACACCAAACCTCTCAAGGTGAACCTGATGACAGATACCATTACCTGGTCTGGAGAAATATATTCCGTATTTGGCGGCGATACTCTGGAGGAACCGATGATCATCCATATTCATGAAATCGGTTTGGAGGGTATTGTGATCCACATAGCTAACAGAGAGCTTTGTCTTTACGCGAGAAACACCGAGGGCTTCAAACTGCAGATAAGCCATTGTACCTGTGGCGTCCTGGGTCAAGGTCTGGTCAATCTTGACATCGATCTTCTCCCCGGCCTTGAGTTTACCCGAAACAAGATGGGCCTTCAAAATCTTCTGAGTTATATTCTTTCCCATTAAATGCTCCTTCTGTTAGAATGATTTTCTCGCACCGATCCGTACATAATAAAAAGACGGCTCAACTAAATTCCAAAAACTGAAAGTTATATAAATATTTATGTGTAAGTAGGAATAGTAAAATGTATAATTAAACCTACAAAAAAACTTATCCTTACGGCAAAAAAGGAGTTTATATTCTTAATCAAAAAAAAGATATTTGTCAAGCGAAATACAATACTGATTTAGCTTGGAAAATCTCTGTTATTCGAATATATAGCCTAGATTAATCAAAACAGCTTATAACCGTATAGGCCTAAACAAGTCAAACTATGGAGATATCCTTACAAGGAGATTATCGACTCAAGACGTAAGATGAATCAGGCCTACTTGTTTATTAAACAAATTCTCGACATAGACAGCACTGTACTGATACTTAGAGAGAAGTTTAAAAAGTGAATAACAAAAATTAAAAGGAGTTATTGTTTAATGGTTAGAGAGTCATACATACAGAATCTGTTCGCCGATAGAATCGGCGGGAAAAAATTTGGCAAAGAGAGCACGATATACAAGTTTGAAAAGATAAAGAGATTTAAGAGGGAGGCCAAAGAAAAGAATCCCCATATGCCTCTCATAGATTTAGGGGTGGGAGAACCGGATGAGATGGCCTTCCCTGAAGTAGTCAATACCCTTGCGGCCGAAGCAGCCAAACCTGAAAACAGAGGATATGCCGATAACGGGATAGACGGGTTTAAGGATGCCGTCGTAGGATATATGGACAAGGTCTATAATGTTCCGGGACTCACCCGCAACAATATAATTCACTCGATAGGCTCAAAGCCGGCCTTGGCCATGTTCCCATCCATATTCATCAACAGAGGCGACCTGACCCTGATGACCGTTCCCGGCTATCCTGTTATGGGGACGCACACCGGCTGGTATGAGGGAGAGGTCTATAACCTCCCACTTCTTGAATCAAACGGATTTTTACCCGATCTTGATTCTATCCCGGAGGATGTAAGAAAGAGGGCCAAACTTCTCTATATAAATTACCCCAACAACCCAACCGGTGCGGTAGCCACCAAGGAGTTTTTTGCCAAGGTTGTCAGCTTTGCCAAAGAGAATAAAATTATAGTTGTCCACGACGCAGCCTATGCGGCCCTCAACTACGGCGACAGCCCATTAAGCTTCCTATCCACACCCGGGGCTATGGAGGTCGGCGTAGAGATACACTCCCTCTCCAAGGCCTACAACATGACCGGATGGAGAATCGCCTTTGTAGTGGGGAACGAACTGGTTGTCTCCGGATTTGCCAATGTAAAAGACAACTACGATTCGGGACAATTTATCGCCATCCAAAAGGCGGGCATATACGCCCTTGATCATCCCAATATAACAGAGAAAATAAAGAAAAAATATAAACGGCGTCTCGTAGGGCTGGTTGATGTCCTGAACTCTGTCGGATTAAAAGCGACTGTTCCGGGGGGTTCCTTCTATCTCTACGTTAAAGTTCCCAAAGGAATCAAAGGGGGAGAGAGGTTTGCCTCGGCCGAAGACTTCTCTCGGTTTATGATTACAGAAAAACTTATCTCCACTGTCCCCTGGGATGATGTGGGTTCATATGTAAGATTCTCCGCAACCTTTGAAGCCAAAGGGGAAGAGGGAGAAAGGGGCGTATTGGCCGAAATCAAGAAACGTCTATCCGGCTTGGAATTCGAATTCTAGTGTTTAGTTGCATAAGTCTGCATCAGTACCAAGACCGAGAATTTGGCGCGGACGGCACGAAGACAACCGCAGCCATAGCAGGGTCTATGGCGAGGATTGACGACAAAGCCGGGCGTGTCAAAGGCCGGTCGGCTACAGCAAGATTTATGCAATTAAGCACTAAACCTTAAACTACGGAAGAGAGACACCAATGCTTTCCGTTGGATTAACAGGTGGCATTGCTACCGGCAAGAGTTTGGTCTCAGGAATATTTAAGGAGCTTGGGGCCTACATCATAGACGCCGACATAATATCGAGAAACCTGGTAGAACCGGGGCAACCGGCCTATCGGGAAATAATAGATTTCTTCGGCTCAGATATCTTGAACAATGATAAAAGTATCAATCGGGAAAAACTCGGCAGCCTCGTCTTTGCCGACCATTCTCTAAAGAAAAAATTAGAGGAGATTGTCCACCCCAGGGTAATTGAAGAACAGCGGAAATTAATCCGCCAAATATCCTTGGGGGATAGCACGGCTATCATAATCATTGATGCCCCTCTTCTGATTGAAAGCGGTTTTCACCAAGAGGTAGAAATATTAATCGTTGTCACGGCCTCAGACAAAACGGTAGTGGAAAGGCTTTTCAGACGTAACGGACTTTCGGAGGAGGAGGCGAGATTAAGGATATCCTCCCAAATGCCTATTGAAGAAAAGGAAGAAATGGCCGACTACATAATTGATAACAACGGAGAGCTTGAAAAAACCAGACGGCGGGTAGTAGAGATAATGGAGACCCTTGCCATGACCGCAAAAAGTAAGGGGGGGGAATGATAACAACCCCCTGTCCCCCTTTGTTAAGGGGGAATAAGGGGGATAGGGGAAGAGGAGCTTTCTTATGAAAATAGGGATATTGACTGGTGGGGGAGATTGCCCCGGATTAAATGCAGTTATAAGGGCTGTAGTCAAGACAGCCAGAACCAGTTACAACATGGAAGTTCTCGGTTTCAACGACGGCTACCACGGCCTAATAACCAACCAATCCAGAAGGTTAGGGAGAAGAGATATCTCCGGCATACTGCCGAGAGGCGGGACCATCCTCGGCACAAGCAACCGCGATAACCCGTTTAAGTATACCGAGGTCATAGATGGGCAGAAGATAACCCATGATGTCTCCGGTAGAGTTATGGATAATATCGAGAAGAACGGAATAGGGGCCATGATTATAGTTGGAGGGGACGGCACCCTGTCCATCGCCAACCAATTCTATAAGATGGGGGTTCCCTTGGTTGGCATCCCGAAAACTATAGACAATGACATCTCCGCCACAGGAGTAACCTTCGGTTTTGATACCGCCCTTGTAACCGCCACCGAGGCTATAGACAAAATACATACCACGGGAGAGTCTCACCACCGCGTCATGATTGTTGAGGTGATGGGAAGAACCGCCGGGTGGATAGCCCTACACTCAGGTCTGGCTGGGGGAGCCCATATAATTCTTATCCCTGAAATACCCTTCAGCTATGACGCAATAGTAAATAAGATAGTGAAGAGGAGCGGGTATGGAAAACATTTCAGCATAATCGTCGTGGCCGAAGGGGCCAAACCAAAAGGGGGGAACGTTGTGGTCAAGAGGATGGTTGAAGATGCCTCCGAACCATGCCGCCTTGGCGGCATAGGAAATGTTATAGGAGATATCATAGAAAAGCGTACAAATATAGAGACCCGCGTCACAACATTAGGACATATACAGAGAGGGGGGACACCTTCTGCCTTCGACCGCATACTTAGCACCCGTTTCGGTGTTGAGGCAGTTAAGCTTGTTAACGAGAAAAATTTCGGAAAGATGGTATCCCTAAGAACTCCGGATATTGTTCCTGTTTCCCTTGAGGATGCAGTAGGTCAAATAAAATATGTCCCGGCCGATTGCGGGTTATTAGAAACCGCTCGGCTGATGGATATAAGTTTAGGCGAATAAACAATGGATAAAAAAATTGCCATTCTTGTCGGCGGCGGCCCGGCCCCTGGTATAAATAGTGTTATCGGGGCGGCGACCATACGGGCCATAAACGCAGGCATAGAGGTCGTCGGGATAAACGACGGGTTTCAATGGATTTCCCAAGGGGATATAAACCATATAACCCCCCTTCACACTAACAATGTCAGCCGCATACACTTCCGCGGCGGTTCCCACATAGGCATCTCAAGATACAACCCTACCAAGAACAATGATGATATGGGCCGTGTGGTTGACTCACTCCTCCGCTTAAACGTTGACTCTCTGATAACTATAGGAGGGGACGACACCGCCTATTCAGCCTACAGTGTAGGTAAGTTTGCCACCGGGCAGATAAAGGTAGTCCATGTGCCAAAAACTATAGATAACGACCTTGACCTTCCCCCCGGAATAGACACCTTCGGTTTCCAAACCGCCCGCCATGTCGGAGTAGATATCGTAAAAAATATTATGGTCGATGCTAACACCACCGGCCGATGGTATTTCATCATAAGTATGGGGCGTAAGGCGGGACACTTAGCCATAGGGATAGGGAAGGCAGCCGGGGCTACTCTCACCTTAATCTCGGAAGAGTTTAAAGAGGAGAAGATTAAACTGAGCAAGATAGTAGATATCTTAACCACCGCTATAATAAAGAGGATAAGTATGGGGCGAAAAGATGGGGTGGCCATAATAGCCGAGGGGCTCGTTTTAAGGCTCGACAAGGAGGATATCAAACGTCTGGCCCATGCTGAACATGATGAACATGGCAACCTGAGAATCGACGAGATAAACTTTGGGGACATCTTGAAAGAACAGGTTCTCAAACGATTGTCATCTCTCGGAATAAAAACAACCATAGTTGCTAAAAATATAGGATATGAGCTTCGTTGTGCCGACCCGATTCCGTTTGACATGGAATATACCAGAGACCTCGGGTTCTGCGCCTCACAATATCTGATTGATGGCGGGAACAACGCCATAATATCAATCCAGGGAGGAAAGTTTGTTCCCATCCCTTTTATCGATATAATGGATACCGAGACGGGTAGGATGCGGGTAAGAATGGTTGACACAGACTCTGAATACTTTAAAATCGCCAAAGAGTATATGATAAGGCTAAACAAAGATGATTTCAAAACGGCTCATGAAACAGCCAGACTGGCCACCTACGCCCACATGACGGCCGACGAGTATAAAGAGTCTTTCTCCTACCTAACGGACGGAGAATAGTGGGGGTAAATCCCCTCCCCTTCTTTTTTTTAACCAAGTACAAGGAAACTAAAGCTCATGAAAAAAAGCATAACCGAAACAATACAGATAGCCGACCCAGAAGCCCAGCGCCTGATACTCGGCAACCTCGACCAACACCTCAATTTTATTGAGAAATCATTTAATGTAGAGATAACCGGACGTGGCGACTCCCTTTCCATAACTGGAAAAGAAAAGGATGCCGCCGCCGCAAAAGTAGCCATAGCCAGCCTGGCCAACCTTATGGCCGATGGGTTCCTCCGTAGAAACGGCGACCTGAAATCGATGATAACCCTGGTCAAAGATAATCCCGATGTCGACCCAAGGGAAATATTTGCCGAGAAGCACCGAATACAAACAGAAAAAAAAACAATCATGCCGAAGGGGGTTACCCAAAAGGAATATATCCTCTCTATCAAACAGCATGACATGGTCTTCGGTATCGGCCCGGCCGGAACGGGGAAAACATACCTTGCCGTAGCCATGGCCGTTTCGGCTATGCTGAAGAATATAGTAAAAAAGATTATCCTTGTAAGGCCGGCCTTGGAGGCTGGGGAACGTCTTGGATTCCTCCCCGGCGATTTATACGAAAAGGTCACACCATATATGCAGCCGTTGTATGACGCCCTATACGACATGTTTGACCCTGAAAAGGTGGCTAAAATGATAGCGGATAAAACAATAGAAATAGCCCCCCTCGCCTATATGCGGGGACGAACCTTAAACGACGCATTCATAATCCTCGACGAGGCCCAAAACTGTACCTCGGAACAGATGAAGATGTTCCTCACCCGTCTCGGCACAAACTCAAAGGCAGTAATCACCGGAGACATCACCCAAATAGACCTCCCCCTGAATGTTAGTTCCGGGCTGATTGAGGCCGGCAATATATTGAAAGATATAGAAGGGATAAGTTTTATATACTTCAAAGAGGGGGATGTAGTTCGTCACTCGTTGGTAAAAGCCATAATCAAGGCCTATAGTCTTGCCAATCAAGACAAGCGCAAATGAACATTTATATAGAAAACGACCAGACGGCGGTAGACCTAGATATCCCCCTCATAGAGAATATATGTAAATCAATACTCCTGGCTATGAATAGAGAGGAGGGGGAGGTTGGTCTCCTATTTATAGATAATAAAGGAATAAGGGTACTCAATAAAGAATTTAGAAACATCGATAAGGTAACAGATGTCCTCTCCTTCTCACAGATAGAAGGGGACTTCCCCAATCTAACCCCAAACCTCCTCGGAGATGTTGTTATCTCAACCGAAAAGGCCAAGGAACAGGCCGCAGAGCGGGGTGAAAAGACAGTAGACGAAATTACCTTCCTCATAATACATGGCATGCTCCACCTAGTGGGTTTCGACCATCTCGACTCACAGGAAGGGAAAGAGGCCATGAGGAAAAAGGAGAAGGAAATATTTGCCATTATAAAAGAAAAACATTTGGAGGCATAGGTATATGAAACAGCTTTGGGCACCATGGAGAATGAGTTTTATAAATGACGCAAAAGAGGAAAAACCGTCCTGTATATTCTGTCACCTCCCCCAAGATCTAAATGATAAAAAGAACCTGATTCTATACAGGGGAGAACTGGCTTTTGTAATAATGAATAAGTACCCCTACAACAGCGGGCATATAATGGTAGCCCCCTACGCCCACGCCGCCAGTCTATCCAAACTGGACGACGACTCTCTCATAGAACTATCCTCTCTCACCAAAGTTTCGGTGGCCATAATTGAAAAACTATTCAAGCCGGACGGACTAAATGTTGGAATGAACATTGGAAGAGCGGGCGGAGCAGGGTTTGACAAGCATGTCCATATGCATATAGTGCCCCGCTGGAACGGCGACTTTAACTTCATGCCGCTACTGGCCGAAACAAAAGTCATGCCGGAGCACTTGGAGACCACCTACGAAAAGATGCTCCCCCTCTTTAAGGAGATAGAACCTCTCTGAAGCGGAAACAATAAAAAACCGCTCCAAATTGTACCTAACGTGAACAGCAAACTGAAAGAATCGGAAATAGAGAAGATAACGGGAGCGGACGTCCATAATCCCTTCCTCTGTCTCGGCCCCCATAAAACAAAAACTACTAAAGGGGAATATGTAACCATCAGGGCCTACATCCCTAACGCCCGCCAAGTAAAGGTCCTCTCCCAAAAATATACCCCGGCCATATATCTGATGCACCGGATCGAGAAAACAGACATATTTGAAACCGTAACAGATCAACAAGAACTATTTCCCTACAAGATAGAGATAGAGTGGAAAGAAGGGGCGAAAGATATAACATACGACCCCTACTCCTTCCCTTCAACTATCAGCGAAGAAGAACAAGGCCTCTTAAAAGAAGGGAAACACTATTCCTCCTATGAAACTTTAGGGGGGCGCCGAAAAAAAATAAATGGGGTAGAAGGGACGCGCTTCGCCCTCTGGGCACCCAACGCCAGACGGGCAAGCGTAGTGGGCGATTTCAATTATTGGGACGGGAGAAGGCACATGATGCGCCTCCTCGGGGAATCTGGGATATGGGAGATATTCATCCCCGGACTTAAAGATGGTGATAAATATAAGTTTGAACTGAAGATAAAAGGGGGAGGAATCCATATCAAATCAGACCCCTACGCCCGTTACGCCGAACTAAGGCCAAAAAACGCCTCCATACTATGCAATACAGACGACTGGGAATGGGGAGATAAAAAGTGGATGGAGAGAAGAAGAAATACAGGCCCACTCGAAAGGCATCTTTCAATCTATGAAGTCCACCTCGGCTCTTGGCACAAGAACAAGGATAACGGTGATTTTCTAAACTATAGGGAGATCGCCCCTCTTCTGGCCAAATATGTCAAAAAGATAGGCTACACCCATGTAGAGCTGATGCCCATTCAGGAACACCCCTTTGGCGGATCATGGGGATATCAGTTAACCGGATTTTTTTTCCCCACCGGCAGATTCGGCACACCGGAAGATTTTCTATATTTTATCGACTACCTCCACAGACACAACATAGGGGTAATAATGGATTGGGTTCCCGCCTTCCCGGCTGATGAACAGGGCCTCTCAAACTTTGACGGCACTTCCCTCTACGAATATTCCGATCAGAAAAGAGGGAAACAGCAAGAAGGGGAGACCCTTATCTTTAACTTTGGCCGAAAGGAAGTAATCAACTTCCTAATATCTAATGTCATGTTCTGGTGCAGAAAATATCATATCGACGGGATAAGGGTAGGTTCAGTCTCATCCATGCCCTACCCCGACTATGGGCCTGAAGATGGGGGGAAGGAGAACCTTGAGGCAATAGAATTCCTGAAAGAGATGAACATCGTCCTCCACTCCGAATTCCCCAGCCTAATAACCATAAACAAAGAATCAACCTCTTAGCCAGGGATACTTCTCCCAACATACCTATGGGGGAGGTATGATATGGTTAGATATGTCTCCAAAACCTGATCCATAGAAATAGGGATAGAGGTAAATAAGGTTCGGTGCCCCCTACCCAGCCTTTCAAAAGATAGATATAATGACTAACCAGTCGCACCACTATTCAACATAGGGCCTAAATGTGAAGACAAGACTAAAAGATTCTGAGATAAGAAGCATAGTAGAGGCAAAGTGCCACGACCCCTTCTCAATACTCGGCGCCCATTCGTTTGAATCGGGAGATAAAAATTTTGTTGCCATAAGGGTCTTCATCCCCAGGGCCCACGAGATAAAGGTTATCTCCATCGGTGAAACAGAAGAGGAGTATCCTATGCAGAGGATAGGCAATACCGATCTTTTTGAAGTACTAATCCCCCGAAAAGATATATTCCCCTACCACCTTGATATAAACTTTGGAAACGGTTCTTCCCAGAGGATAAGAGACCCCTACTCCTTCCTACCGGTCATCGGAGAAATGGATTTATACCTCTTCAATGAAGGGACCCACTATCAGATATACGAAAAACTGGGAGCGCACAAGATATCGGTAAGCGGTGTTGATGGCCTTCACTTCGCCGTCTGGGCTCCCAACGCGGAAAGGGTCAGCCTAGTAGGAGACTTTAACGGATGGGACGGAAGAACTCATCAGATGAGAGTCCTCGGAGGCTCCGGGATATGGGAGATATTTATACCTGGGCTATTGACGGGAGAAAGATATAAATTCGAGATAAAAAATAAGAACGGCGGATTATCCCTTAAGAGCGATCCTTACGCCTACTATAACGAGATGCGTCCTCAAACCGCCTCAATCGCCTTTGACATCGAATCTTACAAATGGGGAGATGGGGGTTGGATGAAGCGGCGAAGGGCGAGCAATATGCTCGAAAAACCGTTATCGATATACGAAGTTCATCTCGGTTCTTGGAGAAAAAAGGATGGTTATAAATTCCTCTCCTACAGAGAGCTGGCCCCCCTACTTACCGAGTATGTAAAAAAGGTCGGCTATACCCACGTGGAGCTTCTGCCAATACAAGAGTACCCTTTCGACGGATCTTGGGGGTATCAGGTAACAGGTTACTTCGCCCCGACAAGCAGGTTCGGCACGCCGGAAGATTTCATGTATCTCGTTGACTATCTCCATCAAAACGGTATAGGGGTAATCATCGATTGGGTGCCGGCCCATTTCCCGATAGATAAACATAGCCTGGCCCATTTCGACGGGACCTGTCTCTACGAACATGAAGACCCTAAAAAAGGGAAGCATCACGAATGGGGGACTCTCGTCTTCAACTTCGGACGGAACGAGGTAAAAAACTTTCTTATGTCAAACATCCTCTTCTGGTGCAAAAAGTATCATGTCGACGGAATAAGGGTCGACGCGGTCTCCTCCATGATATATCTCGACTACAACCGGAAAGAGGGGGAATGGATACCCAACATGTTCGGGGGGAGGGAAAACCTTGAGGCGATAGACTTCCTAAAAAAGATGAACGAGGTTATCCACGCGGAATTTCCGGGGGTAGTTAGTATTGCCGAAGAGTCAACCGCTTGGGGAGGGGTATCCCGCCCCACATATCTTGGGGGTCTCGGGTTCACCTTAAAATGGAACATGGGGTGGATGAACGATATGCTCCGCTACATGTCGAAAGACCCAATACATAGAAAATATTATCATAACGACCTCACCTTCTCGATGATATACGCCTTCACCGAAAACTTTATACTCGTTATATCGCATGATGAGGTTGTCCACGGCAAAAGTTCCCTACTCAGCAAGATGCCGGGGGATGAATGGCAAAAGTTTGCCAACCTGAGGCTCTTTCTGGCCTTCATGTATACCCATCCGGGGAAGAAACTGCTATTCATGGGCTCTGATATTGGTGAGTGGAACGAATGGAACTACGACACTAGCCTATCCTGGCATCTCCTCGATTTCGACCGCCACCAGATGCTTAACCGCTATGTAACAGACCTAAACCATCTCTACAAAGCTGAAAAATCTCTCTGGGAGATAGACTTTGAATGGCAAGGTTTTGAATGGATAGACGCCCACGACTGGGAAGATAGTATCATTTCATACATCAGAAGAGCTAAGGATAGCCGGAACTATACTATAGGGGCATTCAACTTTACCCCCGTGCCGAGGACAAACTACAGGATAGGGGTACCGGAATGCAGGTTCTATAAAGAGATACTGAACAGCGACTCCAACATATATTGGGGGTCTAATGTAGGGAACAATGGAGGGGTACAGTCAGAAAATATCCCCTGGCAGGGAAAACCCTGCTCTATAAATATAACCATCCCTCCCCTTGGGGCGATTATACTTAAGACGGCCTGAGACACCTAATATCGCATATCCCCCCTTGAAAAATAAGGAGTTTGGAATAGAATTAGAAACCCCAGTTCAATGAGGAAGTGCAACACTTGGAGTTTAGGCCCTTGGGCTGGTACTCTGGGTGGATATGGAAAAACAATACAGGCACATCAGTTTAGAGGAGAGGGATAGGATAGCAGAAATGAAGTCGTTGGGTCATACGGTGACAGAGATCGCAATGGAGTTGGGGCGCTCAAAGAGCACGCTGTCGAGGGAGTTGAGGAGGAACGCCACTCCTGCGTATAAAGTATACCTGTCGCACAGGGCTCACGAGCGTGCTGTCACGAGGAAGCAAGAGGCTGGTAGCCGACCGAGGCTTAAAAGCAATCAGGTTGTCTCGTATGTTCGGGATAAGCTTGAGCAAGGGTTGTCCCCTGAACTTATAGCGGGGAGAATTGGCCTGGAACATTCAGGACTCAGTATAAGCCACGAGGCCATATACCAGTACATCTACCATCCTAAGACCGAAGGGAGGGCTGAGCTGATAGGACACCTTGTGCGGGGACACCGGAAACGTAAATCCAAGGGGATAGGCAGAAAGGAGCGTAAAACCAAGATTCCCAACCGTATTCCAATAGAGGATAGACCTATATCGGTAGATAACCGCAGTCGGTTCGGACATTGGGAGGGCGACTCGTTGGTATCAAGGAAGAGCCTTGCGGCATTGAACTCACTTGTGGAGCGCAAAAGCAGGCTTTTGCTTCTCACAAGACTCAAGAGGAAGTCGGCAG